>CAYMAQ010000006.1:0-30914 GCA_964388385.1 uncultured Anaerolineales bacterium
CGTGCATGACCGTCGAATGGTCAAAGCATTAGTTAAACTTACAGATCCGGATATGAATCATTAAACTTTTCCGTGATGCCCGTGGCAACGCAGAAGCGCTTTAGTTAGTCATGATCAGATCCATAGCCCGTGAGACTGTTCATTGACCTGACCGTCAAGCAATTCAATCGATCAACATCGCATAATAAGGGAGGATAGAATGCCCCGCAAGGTTGTGCTCTTTGCGTTCAACGGCGACCCTATGTGTTTTGTTCACGTCCTACTTAACGCGTTGGATATGGAGGAAAAGGGACTTGACGTCAAAATCGTCATCGAGGGAAACACGCCCAAGACAGCCAACGCAATGAATGATCCTGAGGCTAAGTTCCACAGATTTTATCACGCGGTAAAGGAGAAAAACCTTATCGACTGTGTGTGTAGAGCGTGTTCTGCCCAAGTGGGAGCGCTCGAGGGCATTCAGGAACAGGGCCTCCCACTCTGCAACGAGATGACCGGTCATCCAAGTATGACCAAATACATGATGGAAGGTTATGAAATCATCACTTTTTGAACTCATCACCACTTTCGAACGTGATGCTTGCATTCGCAAAGTTGACATTTCGATCAAGCTGTGTTAGAGTTTCAGGAATTATAGGATAACGCTTAGTTCAGCAAGTAAGCGAGTATAAGTCAAAATGCTTATGACAGGGTTTAGCCGACAGCCTAAGAATGAGCCTCAGCCGCGCCTTCTCCGAGGGTGGGAGGGTTGAAGCTGTCTAGCTAACCAGTTTTTCTAGGAGACCAGCCAGCCTACCCGCACAGTAGGCTGGCTTTTCTTTATGCACGCCCATTCGTATCACGAGCCATGGCGATCAAGCATCAAGTAGGGGGAGTGAGATCATCCGGATCCTGCACAGAACACACCCGGACGATCACACACAAAAACCGTGAGGAATGGGGGACCGTTGCAGTCCAGACAAGGTTAGGTAGGAAGGGGACGATGATGTCTACGAAAGCCCATACCGATTCGTTGGATACATTAGTAACTGATACGATGAGTTCAGAGGGAGAGCATTCCCAGCGATCGAGGCCCCGAGTCCAATCCGGACTTGCCGGCGTCGTCGTGGCAGAGAGTGACATCGCAAAAGTCGATGGTGAGCGTGGGACGCTAAGCTATCGCGGGCACGACATTGGCGACCTCGCGTGTCATTCGACTTTTGAGGAGGTCGTCTATCTGCTCTGGTACGGAGAACTCCCGACTCGTGACGAACTTGGTGCTTTTACAACCAAGTTAACCTCAGAGCGGGAGATCGACGATACCACCTGGGAAGTACTCACGATGTTGCCAAGCGATGTGGAACCTATGGATGCGCTGCGCACTGCGGTATCCACGCTCGCATGCGCGGACCCGGCAAATGAAAACGGAAAAGTCAGCCACGAGGAAAACTTAAGAAAGGCGGCCAAACTCGTTGCGAAGTTCCCCACCGTCGTCGCCAACTACTACCGGCACCTTCATGGAGAACCGAGGATTCATCCCGATCCGGCCTTAAGCCACGCGGCGAACTTTCTTTATATGTTATCCGGAACACCTCCTGACGAAACCAAGGCGAAGGCGATGGATCTGGCGATGCTGCTGATGGCCGAACATGGATTCAATGCGTCCACATTCTCAGCTCGCGTCACCGCCTCGACCCTCTCTGACATGTACGCCGCGATTACGACCGCGATCGGCACCCTCAAAGGGCCGCTTCACGGAGGTGCAAATCAGAGAGCGATGAAGATGATGCTTGAGATCAAGGAGATCGACCGGGTCCAGTCGTACATCAAGGATGCATTGGCTGCCAAAAAACGGATTATGGGGTTTGGCCATCGCGTCTACAAGAAAGCACCCGACCCACGCTCGGCTTATCTACGGGGAAGACTCTACGAACTCTGCGCGGACCTACAGGATTTCCACTTTTATAACCTGGCAACCGCCATCGCAGAAACGGTCGAAGCCCAGAAAGGACTCTACCCCAATGTGGATTTCTATGCGGCCCCAATGCTCTATCTGGTCGGGATTCCCTTGGAGTTATTTGTCACGATTTTTGCTATCAGCCGAATTCCAGGTTGGACAACACATGTGATGGATCAATATGTACACAACCGTCTGCTCAGACCCTTAAGCGAATATGTGGGTCCAGAGGATTGCGTTTACGTCCCGATCGACCAACGCTGACCGGTTTCAACACGGTACGAAGCAGCTCGTTTCATATTTATCACGTATCAGAGGAGATTCAATAATGGGAAAGACCTTAGCAGAAAAAATAATCGCCTTGCACATGGTTGAAGGCTCAATGATCCCCGGCGATGAGATTGCGATTGAGATCGACCATACCTTGACTCAGGACGCGACCGGCACAATGGCGTGGCTAGAATTCGAGGCAATGCAAATACCCCGTGTGCAGACCCAGCGGTCGGTCAGTTACGTCGACCACAATATGATTCAGGCCGACTTCCGCAACGCCGACGACCACCGGTATCTCCAGACCGCAGCAGCGCACTACGGCGCGTATTTCTCGCGGCCCGGCAATGGTATCTGCCACCAAGTGCAGTTGGAACGGTTCAGTGTACCTGGCAAAACACTCCTGGGTTCAGATAGCCACACCCCGAACTCCGGAGGGCTTGGCACCCTGGCTATCGGCTCTGGGGGATTGGATGTCGCAGTGGCCATGGCCGGAGGCCCCTTCTATATGACGATGCCCGAGATATTCGGCGTCAGATTGACGGGCGCGCTCGGCGATTGGGTAACAGCGAAGGATGTCATCTTGGAAATGCTGCGCCGTCTTACCGTCAAGGGCGGGGTTGGAAAGATCGTAGAGTATTTCGGCCCCGGGGTTGAAACCCTTTCCGTTGACGAGCGAGCGACCATCTGCAATATGGGCGCCGAGCTTGGGGCCACAACGTCCATTTTTCCCAGCGACGACAGGACGCTGACGTATCTCAAAGCGCAGGATCGCGCGGAGGTCTGGCAGCCCCTGGCTGCAGATGAGGATGCCGACTACGAGTCGGTCATCGAGCTCAATTTGAGTACCTTGGAGCCCTTGATCGCTCAACCCTCGATGCCTGACAATGTCGTTCCCCTTAAGGAGATCGAAGGTCTTCAAGTCGCCCAGGTCTGTATCGGATCGTGTGTCAACTCCTCCTATGAGGACTTGGTCAAGGTTGGTGAGATTCTGAAAGGCAAAAAGGTCCATCCTGGTGTCAGCCTGACAATCACACCGGGAAGCAAGCAAGTATACACGATGATCGCCGAGAATGGCATCCTGACAGAGATGATCCGTGCCGGAGCCCGGATTCTCGAATCGGCATGCGGCCCATGCCTGGGCATGGGCCAGGCGCCGGCTACCGGCGTTGTCACCCTCCGCTCGTTCAATCGCAATTTCAAAGGGCGCAGCGGAACCGCTGATGACCAGTCCTATCTTGCCAGCCCGGAGACCTGCGCAGCCTCTGCATTGAGCGGCGTCATCACCGATCCACGCACGCTGGGCGAGAGAATCCAGATTGTGCCTCCGATTCAGTACGTGACGGAGGACACGATGATCATCGCCCCACCACCGGCGGAGAAGGCAAAAGAGATCGAAGTTATCCGAGGCCCCAACATCAAGCCGGTGCCGATCGCAGATCCATTGCCCGATACGCTGGAGGTTCGCGTACTTCTCAAGGTCGGGGACAATATTACCACCGACCATATTATGCCCGCCGGCGCGGAGATTTTACCCCTCCGGTCCAATATTCCGGCCATCTCGGAATACGTCTTCGCCCGTGTCGACCCGGATTTCGTCTCACGGGCCAAATCGTGCGAAAGAGGAGCGTTGATTGGAGGGATCAACTATGGTCAGGGATCGAGTCGTGAGCACGCCGCGTTAGCCCCTATGTATTTGGGTGTTAGAGCCGTCATTGCCAAATCGTATTCTCGCATACATCACGCGAACCTCGTGAATATGGGGATGTTACCCCTGGAATTCGTGAACGAGAAAGACTACGAAAGCATCGAACAGGGCGACACACTGAAAATTATGGGGATCGAGCAAGCGTTATCAGAGGGGGGAAAGCTCCGCATTCGTAACCAATCGCAGGACGTCACCTATGAGATGGAAATTCAGCTCACGGAGCGACAGCGTCGCATTATGCTCGCTGGAGGATTGCTCAACGACTACCGCAGCGGAGAGGCAAACCTATGACCCATACAATCACGTTAATTCCCGGAGATGGGATCGGCCCAGAGGTGACGAGCGCCGCAAGACGAGTTTTGGCAGCGACCGGCGTTCAGATTGAGTGGGATATCCAGCCCGCTGGTTCATCCGTGATGGAAGAGTATGGAACGCCTCTCCCCGATTCGGTCCTTGAGTCCGTTCGGAAGCACGGGGTCGCGTTAAAGGGTCCGATTACCACACCCGTGGGGTCGGGGTTTCGGAGCGTGAATGTCGCTATCCGTCGAGCCTTAGATCTCTACGCAAACCTTAGGCCGGCCAAGAGCATAGCGGGGCTCCCACAAACGCGAGAGAACGTGGACCTGGTGATCTTCCGGGAGAACACCGAAGGGCTTTACGTCGGAATCGAACACGAGGTCATCGCCGGAGAAGCCGCGGAGGCCATACGAATCATAACTCGGAAAGGATCGGAACGCATTGCGCGATTTGCCTTCGAGTACGCCCGCGAAAACGGACGGCAAAAAGTTACGGCTGTCCACAAAGGCAACATCCTCAAGGTAACGGATGGGCTCTTTCTCGACGCCGCTCGCAAAGTTTCCGATGAGTATAACGATATCGCGTTTGAGACCCGCATCGTCGACGCAATGTGTATGCAGTTGGTGACCCACCCGGAAGCGTTTGACGTCCTGGTGATGCCGAATCTCTACGGTGACATTGTCAGTGATCTGTGTTCCGGCTTGGTCGGGGGCTTGGGAGTGACCCCCGGTGCCAATTTGGGCACGGATTTGGCCGTGTTCGAGCCCGTGCATGGCTCGGCGCCGGATATCGCAGGCCAGGATCAAGCGAATCCTTGTGCGGCTATCCTGACAGGGGCGCTGATGCTCCGTCATCTCGGTGAGGCCGAAGCTGCTGTCCGCGTTGAGTCGGCCGTCACCCAAGTGTTGAGTGCAGGTCTAGTCGTTACCGCTGACCTTAAGCTCGCAGCGGATGGAAGGAAAATCGTCGGAACTCGGGCAATGGCCGACGCCATCATGGAAAGGCTTTAACCGACTCGTCACACTGACACGTATGCGATCATCAGCAAAATCGGGGATCCCCGGGTGGACAATGACCCTGGAGGATCCCCGTTTGGGTCTAAGCCTAGGTTGCGGTACAATACCGGAAATCAGTACACATTCATCCTCCACGCGCTCTTCAAGATTGATGAAACACGTCCAGCCAATTGTAACGATTTCTAACAGAGGGGGAATCTAGATGAACGATGAGATTTTTGCCGGCCTGGAAGCCCTGACCTTCGATGATGCTCTTATCGTACCGGGGTATACTGAGGTCCTACCCAATGAGACTAACGTCAGCACCCGCTTAACCTCCCAGATCGAGCTGTCCATCCCGGTCATCTCCGCAGCGATGGATACCGTAACCGAAGCCCCTATGGGCATCGCGTTGGCCCGGGAGGGAGGATTGGGCATCATCCATCGAAATATGTCCCCGGCGGATCAAGCAGCCGAGGTAGCCAAGGTCAAACGGTCCCAATCAGGCATGATCGTCGACCCCATCACCTTGCCGCCTACCGCCACCCTGCAAGATGCTGAGGACATTATGTCAACCTATCACATCAGCGGCGTGCCCATCGTCGATGAAGACGACTACCTGGTCGGTATTCTCACCAATCGTGACTTTCGATTCGTTGATCCACAGGATTATCATCGACCCGTCACAGAATTTATGACCGCCGAGGATATTGTCTCGGCTCCGGTTGATATCTCGATCGAGGAAGCCAAACGCCTCCTACACAAGCATCGTATCGAAAAACTGACGCTCGTGGATGAGAATAACATCCTGAAAGGACTGATCACCGTCAAAGATATTCAGAAGGCACGGGACTTTCCCAATGCGACGTCGGACAGTCAAGGACGATTGGTAACAGGAGCAGCCGTGGGGGTGGGCGACGACCTCGAACATAGAATCACGCTCCTCACAAATGCTGATGTGGATGTAGTGGTCATCGACACCGCACACGGGCACTCCGCTGGCGTTCTGAGAGCCATACGCCGGATCCGAAACATAGCGCCCGAACTCCCCATCATCGCAGGTAACGTCGTCACGCGGGAGGGCACCGAGGCCCTGATCGAGGCAGGGGCGGATATTGTCAAGGTCGGGGTCGGGGCGGGATCGATCTGCACCACCCGCATTGTGTCCGGCGCAGGCATGCCTCAACTCACTGCAATCCACAACTGCGCCCAGGCGGCAAAACCCTACGGCGTGCCCATCATCGCCGACGGTGGCATCAAGTACAGTGGCGACATTGTCAAAGCCATTGCGGCAGGAGCGGATCTGGTGATGCTGGGTAGCATGCTCGCCGGGCTCGACGAGGCACCGGGCGATGTCGTCTATTACGATGGTCGACGATTCAAAGAGTACCGAGGCATGGGAAGTGTCGCCGCAATGCGGGGATACGGGCGGGATCGCTACGGTTCGGGCCAGGATAAGAGCGGCAAACTGGTCCCCGAGGGCGTAGAAGGTCGCGTCCCATACAAAGGACCGGTCCACGACTACATCTATCAGCTTATGGGAGGGCTGCGTTCCGGACTGGGCTATGCGGGCGCGGCGAACTTGGAGGAACTTTATGAAAAGGCCCGATTCACCCGCATCACACAAGCCGGTCTGATAGAGAGCCATCCCCACGACGTGATCATCACCAAGGAGCCGCCGAACTACCAGGTAGGCTGACCGGTAAAGAAGCGAGGGGGGCACAGAAGCCCCCCTCACCCCTATCGCATCCTAACTCATCCCGAGCAGATTTCGCCTGCGCAGCGCACGAACCAAGGCTGGCTCGATCTCCTCACGAATCGCCGCATTGGCATATCCCACCCAGGCGACGTCGGGTTCCACGGAAAGGGGGGTGTTGAGTGCGGATCCATCAGGAGCACAGACCAGGACGCCCAAAGCCTCCGCGATCAGAGCCGTGCAGATATCGTACGGATGACAGCAGAGGCCCAATGAAAGCCCCTCCTCTGCGAGCAGCGGCTCCATCAGCGGACGAAGGTCGGCGACGAAGCGATCGTGACCCGCCATCAGCTCGTAGAGTTGCCCACCCGTTGCGATATATTGATCCTCAAACGTATGGGCCTTTCCGGGCTTCACCGGACCCAGAACCGAACCGATGATCTCTTCATCGATGGCTGCCAGTGGCTCCCGAACACCGGGAAAGAAACGGGCAATCGAGGCAAATCCATGCAGGATCGTTCGAGCACCGGAGGGCACAAGCTGCAGGGGAACTTCCGCACCTGTTAACCGGTTCAGCCGAGTAGCCTGGACCTTCTCACCCCGTACAGCCCATACCTGATCCGTTAAATGCTGCTTGATCAAGGGAACTTCAGTTTGTACGGCGAGAGCGATATCCTGAAGATCGGTCTTTGGCCCGAGATTTGGAGCTACCCCGGTCAAAATCCATGCACTGCGTTTCTGATACATAAGGCCCCGGGTACCGTCGATGGGATCGACGATAATTCGCCATACGGCCTCGGCCTCTGAAGCACCATCCGGCAGAACACATTGACCTCCATGGGGCAGGCCCTCGGCTATAAGCACAATCGGAGCCTGCGACACAATATCGCGCTCAAACATAGCGATCAATCGATCTTCACTAATACGATCCACTGCATAGATCGTGTCCCCGACCGTATCGTGATCCACGTTGGACAAATCCTCGATCGTACGCTGCTCACAGGCTGTGACAACAGCATCTCGAATCTCGCGATGAATGGCCAAAAGTGGCTCAATAAGCGTATGAATATCCGGCATCATACCTCCAAGGATAAGAAGTCTGGCTTCCTTGACACACTCCTCACGGATACTATCATATGTCTGCGGGATTTCGAGGCACAAACGATTCAGCATCCTCGAAATCTCTTCCCGCTCTGAAAATGTATCCGGCTGTCCGTAAGTCTAAAGAGATGAATAAGGAGTCGACTATGAAAAACATTGTGACCTTTGGAGAGATCATGCTGCGTTTGAAACCACCAGGATACCTGCGCTTTATCCAGGCGCGTAGCCTTGACGTTATCTACGGCGGAGGAGAGGCGAATGTCGCCGTCTCTGTCGCAAACTACGGACTTCCGGTCGATTACGTCACCCGGCTGCCCGACAATGACATCGGTGACGCCTGCCTTAACTACATTCGGCAGTTTGGTGTGGGGACCGAGCATATCGTGCGTGGTGGCAACCGATTAGGCATCTACTTCCTCGAGGGTGGCGCGGTTCAGCGTGGCAGCAAGGTCATCTACGATCGTGCGGGTTCGGCCCTGGCGACGATCGAACCGGGGATGGTGGATTGGGAAGCCGCCTTTGAGGATGCGGGTTGGTTCCATTGGACCGGTATCACTCCCGCTATTTCCGAAGGTGCGGCCGCCGCCTGCTTGGAGGCCGTCAAAGTGGCCAAAGATATGGGGCTGACGGTGTCCTGCGACCTTAACTACCGGAGCAAGCTGTGGAAATGGGGCAAGACGCCCGGTGAAGTCATGCCCGATCTGGTGAGCTACACGGATGTCGCGATCGGCAATGAAGAGGATGCAGCCAAAGTCTTCGGGATTCATGCCCCTGAGGTCGACGTCACCAAGGGTAATGTGGAGGCGGATGCCTATACGTACGTGTGCGAGAAGCTCAAAGAGCGATTTCCTAACCTGCAAACGATTGCTATCCCCCTCCGTGGTTCGCTCTCCGCAAGCCATAACACTTGGAGCGCCGTCTTATGGGATGATGGAGATTTCTACTCTGCCCCCACCTATGACATTATGCCGATCGTCGATCGCGTCGGTGGCGGCGACAGCTTCATGGGTGGATTGATCTACGGCCTTCTCAGCTACAAGGATAAGCAGACAGCGCTCAACTTCGCGGTCGCGGCTTCCTGCCTTAAGCACACCATCGTTGGGGATTTCAACCTGGTGAGCGTTGATGAGGTTGAGAAGTTATTGGGCGGAGATGCTTCAGGGCGTGTCAGCCGGTAGCCGGCACCGTTAACTCGCACAGCTTGCGTATTGGTAGCCGGCCATGGGTGGACATGCGCCTCTGACCGGTATTCAGATAAAGGAGAGCACGATGGCTCGATTTGACCGTTTAACCGTGTATAACACAATGATCGATTTGGGACTGGTACCTCTCTTCTACCATGGAGACGTCGAGACCGCCAAGAAGATTGTGCACGCCCTTGCCGATGGCGGCGCCCGCGTGGTCGAGTTCACCAACCGTGGCGATCAGGCGATGGAGGTCTTCAAGGAACTGGTTTCCTACTTCGCCGAGGCCGCCCCGGAGGTGATCCTTGGCGTGGGATCCGTTGCAGACGTGCCGACGGCTGGCATCGCCATAGCTTACGGCGCGAACTTCGTTGTCGGCCCGATGCTCAATCCCGAGGTGGCCAAGGTATGCAACCGCCGCAAGATCGGCTATATGCCCGGATGCGGCACCGCCACTGAGATCTCAACCGCCGAGGAGCTGGGCGTCGAGATCGTGAAGGTCTTTCCCGGCACGCAGGTCGGTGGGCCCGGATTCATCAAGGCGATCACCAGCCCGATGCCCTGGACCAAGATCATGCCGACCGGTGGCGTCACTGCAACCGAGGAGAACATCAAGGGCTGGATCGGAGCCGGTGCCGTCTGCGTTGGAATGGGCAGTAAGATGGTTCGCAAGGACTGGGTAGCCGCGGGCGAGTTCGACAAGATATCGGAGAACGCGGTCCAGGTTCTCCAGTGGATCAAAGAGGCCCGCGCTGAGGCATAGGACTCGGTTATACTGACCGGAGCGTAGCTCCAAATCAAGCTGCGCTCCGGTCAGCTTCACAGATCCGGACATACAACGCTAAACTTTTCCGTGATATCCGTGGAAACGCAGAAACGCTCTAGCTATTCAAACCAGATCCATAAATACCCGCAAATCGATAGTAGAAAAGAGCTGAAACAATGGAAACGATGACAACGCACGAGAGAATGGCCCGGATGTATGCACATCGGGAAGCCGACCGCATCCCCGTCACCGACAGTCCATGGAATGCCACCATCGAGCGATGGCACCGCGAGGGCATGCCGGAAAACGTGAGCTATACCGACTACTTCGATCTGGACAATATTTCGCGTATTCTCGTGGATAACAGCCCCCAATATCCGGCAGAAATTGTCGAAGAGACCGAAGAGTATGTGATCAACACAACGAGCTGGGGAGCCACCCTCAAGAACTGGAAACATATAGCTTCAACGCCGGAGTTTCTCGATTTCCGAATCAAAGATCGCAGCTCCTGGGAGGCAGCCAAGGCCCGCATGACGCCATCGGACGATCGGATTCCCTGGGATACTTTAGAGGCCAATTATAAGACCTGGCGACGAGAGGGATACTGGATCGAAGCGGAATTGTGGTTCGGTTTCGACGTCACACACTCCTGGACGGTCGGCACAGAGCGATTGCTCATCGCCTTGATGGACGATCCCGAATGGTGCCACGACATGTTCAATCACTTCCTCGATGTCGATATCGCCCTGCTGGATCGCGTGTGGGAGGCTGGATACACCTTCGATGCCGTCAGATGGCCCGATGATATGGGATATAAGCATAACCAGTTTTTCTCGCTGAAAACATACCGGGAATTGCTCAAGCCCGTGCACAAGCGAGCCATCGATTGGGCACACCGTAAGGGCGCCAAAGCTCGACTTCATTCGTGTGGCGACGTCAATCCTTTTATCCCTGAGCTTCTCGAAATCGGTCTTGATGCGCTCAATCCGCTGGAAGTCAAAGCCGGGATGGACCCCGTCCAGATCAAGCGTACCTACGGCGACCGATTGGTGCTTCACGGCGGCATCAATGCAGTGTTATGGGATGACCGTCCCAGCATTGAAGCGGAGATGGCGCGCGTGATCCCGGTATTGAAAGAGAATGGCGGTTACGTGTTTTCCTCCGACCACTCCGTCCCATCCAGCGTCAGTTTGGAAAATTTCCGGCACATTGTCCAACGGGCCAAAGAACTCGGTTCCTATCCAGATTGACGTTCAAGCCTGAACCCAGGAGGCTTATTCCTTCAACGTTTCTGCCGCGATCGCAGCGCCGATGATGCCCGCCTCGTTTCGGAGTTGAGCCGGAACGAGGTCGGCGCGCACCGTGAGGTAATCAACGAATTTATCCATTTTTTTACTGGCCCCACCCCCGAGAATGATCATATCGGGCCAGAAGAGGTCCTCAATGCGACCGATATAGCGGTTGAATCGCAGTGCCCACTCCTTCCAACTCAGATTATCCCGCTTGCGCGCTGCATCAGAAGCCTGCCATTCTGCATCCTGACAGTCCATCTCAATGTGACCGAGTTCTGTATTTGGCACCAGAACCCCATCTGTAAAGAGCGCGGTCCCCAGTCCCGTGCCGATTGTGATAATCATCACCAGCCCATCCCGACCTCGACCTGCACCGAATCGCATCTCCGCGATGCCGGCCACGTCTGCATCGTTCAGGACCCGAACAGGGCACCCTGTGGTTGAGGCCAGCAAAGCCGCGATGTCGGTGTCGATCCACGCATCGGATACGTTGGCGGCAGTCCGGGCCACGCCATGCTGAATCACAGCGGGAAACCCACACCCGATCGGGCCCTGCCAATCGAAATTTTCCGCAATCTTTTTGACGACTTCCGCCACATCCTTGGGGCGTGCGCCCTCGGGCGTGGGAATCCGATACCGATCGGTCAGCATTTGGCCCGCCTTGGTGTCCACCGGCGCGCCCTTGATGCCGGAACCACCGATATCTATACCCAAGATTCTCATGAAGCACCTCCCTTTATTGATGCTGTTCGCTGAAGTGAAGTCTTATAGGGCTTAGTCGCGATAATACCCCCGTCCGCAGAATGTGCCAATTCTGCCGGACTGCGTATGACTGTTAACTGCTAGAGACAGCTGTATCAACAAGTCCCTGCGCACAATGGATATGCGTCTATTGTACGTTTTCCCCAGTTCTCAAGCAAATTCCGACGCACAGGCGTGCGCTCACAGGACTTCGGTTGGCAATAAAGAGACATGAGGTAAAATATCATCCCCGTGAGGAGGTAACCAATGGCAACCAAGTATATTTTTATCACGGGAGGTGTGGTCAGCTCCCTAGGGAAGGGTATCACAGCCGCGTCGCTGGGTCGTTTGCTCAAAGCGCGTGGGCTGCAGGTTTCCATCCAAAAACTTGACCCCTACATCAACGTGGACCCAGGAACGATGGCGCCCTATCAGCACGGAGAGGTATTCGTCACCGAAGACGGCGCAGAGACTGATCTCGACCTGGGACACTACGAACGATACATCGACGAAAACCTGGGCCAACTGAACAATGTCACCACCGGTCAGGTCTACAGCGAGGTCATCAGCCGTGAGAGGCGCGGAGATTTCCTTGGCGGCACCATTCAGGTCGTTCCGCACATCACCAATGAAATCAAGCGTCGGATAGTCCGGGCAGCACAGCAGCTCAAAGCGGATGTCGCCATTATCGAGATCGGCGGTACTGTGGGCGATATTGAGGGCCAACCCTTCATCGAAGCCATCCGGCAGATGCGGAACGACATCGGCAGGAAAAGCGTGCTCTATATCCACGTCACGCTCCTTCCGTATCTAAGCGCCAGTGGGGAGCTAAAAACTAAGCCGACCCAGCACAGCGTGAGAGAGCTTCGTGGGATGGGCATCCAACCCGACATCATCGCCCTGCGCTCCGACTATCCCATCGACGATGAGATCAGGGATAAGGTAGCCCTCTTCTGCGATGTCGAAAGCCGGGCGGTCGTCCCCCTGCTCACCGTGGATACCATCTACGAGGTCCCCCTGATGCTTGAGCAGGAAGGCATGGCCGATTTAGTGGTCAAAAAACTCAAACTCCGCAAGAAAGTCCATGCGCCCGATCTCAAAGATTGGAAGCGAGATATCGAGAAGCTCAAATCCAAGCAGCCTATTGTCCGAATCGCACTCGTGGGGAAGTACGTTGAATTGCACGACGCGTATATGAGCGTGCGGGAAGCGTTGATTCATGCGGGGTTGGAACACGACCATGAAATTGAGATCGATTGGGTCCACAGCGAAGAGCTGGAACAGAGAAAGAGCATCGATCGACTTCTCGCCGCCGACGGCATTGTCGTACCTGGTGGATTTGGGTACCGTGGAATCGAAGGGAAAATTGTCGCGGCGCGAACCGCACGGGAGAACAATATCCCTTACCTCGGGCTCTGCCTTGGCATGCAAGTTATGTGCATCGAACTCGCTCGGCACACGCTGCAAACCGACACACCCAACAGCACCGAATTTGACCCAAAGACCAACCACCCAATTATAGCCTTGATGCCCGATCAACACGGCATCGCAGATATGGGTGGTACGATGCGGCTGGGTAGCTATCCCTGCGTTCTCACCCCTGGCACCAAGGCACAGGCCGCGTACGATAAGAAGCAAGTTTCCGAGCGTCATCGCCACCGCTTTGAGTTCAACAATGCCTATCGGAAAATCCTGGCAGAGGCGGGCCTGGTCTTCAGCGGTCTCTCACCCGACGGCCGGTTGGTGGAGATCACCGAGATGCGCGACCATCCGTGGATGGTCGGCAGTCAATTCCATCCGGAATTCAAATCACGCATGCAGCACCCCCACCCCCTCTTCAAGGACTTTGTGGGTGCTGCCATTAAGCGAGAACGGGGGCAGAAGCAAAAAAAAGGCATAGGGTCATCATCGAGCCAATAATCGAATCCGGATTCAGATACGCGAAATGACCCATCACCTTCACCATCACCTTCAGAGGAAGCTGAATAGAAAATGAAAGCACAAGCAGCGACGAGCTCATGGGGCGATCAAGGCGACGGCACCTATCGCAATCCAATCCTCAACGCCGATTACCCAGATGTCGATGTCGAAAAAGATGGCGATACCTACTATATGATATCATCCAAGCAGCATATGGTCCCGGGTATGGTCATCCTCGAGTCCAAGGACATGGTAAACTGGCGGACCATCGGTCATGTATGGGATCGCCTATCCTGGGATCCGAAATACAACTGGGATCAAATGGATGGCTATGGATATGGGGTATGGGCCGGCGACCTGGCTCGCCACAACGGTCGCTGGTATTGTTATCAAATCGACACCACCAATGGCCTCTATGTGAGCAGTGCCGAGGACATCCGGGGACCATGGACGGACCCGCATTTGATGCTGGAAGTAATGGGCTGGACCGACCCGGCCGTCTACTGGGATGACCAAGCCCAGCAAGCCTACCTGATGTGTAACGAGGGTGCCGGCGCCAAATATGGCGGTAACGGAATTCGGCTCTTCAGGATGAGTTGGGACGGACGCGAACTGTTGGATAACGGGGAGGTTATCTACCGCGGGGAGGGAGCGGAGGCGGCAAAGATCTATCGCGTCAATGAACGTTGGTACGTCTTTCTCGCTCAGTGGTTCCGCCCGGACCCTGATCCTCCAGATCATCCCCACGCCGATCCGAATGATCGCAAGCAGATTGTATTGCGTGCCACCACGGATAGCATCTATGGGCCCTATGAGATGAAGGTTGTCTATCATCGCGGCAACGGTGTCATCCGAAGCTGTAGCCAGGGGGCGCTGATGCAGGCCAGGGATGGCTCGTGGTGGTATACGCATCAGTTGATCCAGAATATTCCTACACCTTTCCAAGGTCGTCCACAGATGCTCCAACCCGTGGAATGGATCGATGAATGGCCCGTAATTGGAGAAGATGTCAATGGTGACGGAATAGGAGAACCGGTTCTGCACTATGCGAAGCCAATCCAACGGTATGCGATAACAGCGCCCCCCACCGATGATGAATTCAATGCACCAGAACTTGGTCCGCAATGGGAGTGGAATCACAATCCGCGCGACAGCCATTGGTCGCTCAGCGAAAGACCGGGTTGGTTACGGTTGAAAGCGTCTGTGCCCGTCGGTGATGGGGGGTTTTGGAATGCCTGCAATACCCTGAGCCAGCGGGTTATGGGAACGACAACCGGCGCGGCGGTGGCGAAATTTGATCTATCCGGTATGCAACCGGGACAGCGTGCCGGTTGCGTGAGATTTGGAGGTGTCTATCATCTTCTGGGCATCTATATGGACGAGTCGGGAACACGTCGGCTCTTCTTCGATGACGACGGCGAGCTCACCTCCGGACCTGTATTCAACAATAACGTGCTGTGGGTGCACACTCGAAACGAAGGAGATCGGGCGCTCTTCACATACAGTTCTGATGGGAGACACTTCGATCGTTTAGGCGCAATCTTTAAGATTGCGTTCGGCAAGTGGACCGGCGACCGGCTGGGATTCTTCTGTTGGAATGAGCAAGAGCCCGTAGGCTACGTCGATGTCGATTTCTTCCGCTATGACTACGACGGGCCAAAAGCGCGCCTATAGATCGCGCGGAGGGATTGATGACAGCGATACCTCGCATAGCAGGCGCTTTTACCACAATCTATCGCCCGAAAGGAGATGTCTTTCCGGGACCCGATTCTCAATACCTGAAAGCCGGGCACTGGTATGACCGCTGGGTGCCCAATGATCACTGCTTTATCACGGGACCGGACGGTCGTTGGCATACCTTCGGTATCACACATCCGCTTACCCCTATGGAGCCGGGAAGCGTCCACGACGGAGAATGGTTAGCCTTCCACGCCCGAGCCCCTAGGGGAAAACTGAAGGAACACTTGTCTGACTCAGCATGGCAGGATTGTCCCAAAGTTTTGCCGCCGGAACGCAGACCCGATGAGCGCCCGGAGCTTTACGCACCCTTTATCGTGGAGCGGAATCGGCGCTATCACATGTTCTACGGTCCCGAGCAGATTCGACTGGCTGTATCCGATGACCTCAACCACTGGACACCCATAGGGCCGGTTTTCAGCCATGGTCGGAGCGCACGGGATCCGTGCATCCTACGCGATGACGGGAAGTACTGGATGGTCTACGTTGTAGGCAATTCGGTCTTTGCGCGCGCCTCGCAGGATCTGAGCACATGGTCGGAGGAACCCATTGAGATCTTCCGCATGGACCGAGAGGGGAGTCCGGAGTCGCCGTTTATCATCCGGAGAGAAGAGACGTTCTATTTATTCTGGTGCATCTACGATGGCACACATGGCCTCTATGATAACCGGACCTTTGTGTACAGATCGAAGGCCCCCTGGAAGCCCGGTACGTGGAGCTACGTAACGCGACTGCAGGCTCACGCACCGGAGATTGTACAAAGTGAAAATGGAGCGTGGTATATCAGTTCGGCCGAGTGGCCGGCGCGAGGTGTCTCCCTGGCACCGCTTGAGTGGGTGGCGTCAATCTCCTAGAAATGACGGAGAATAGCTGAGCGAAATCGCTCAGCTATTCTCAAATGCTCAACCGCTTGCCAGGCCAATGGTGTATTTTTTCACCAGATGATCGGGGTTGTAGGACTTCTTTGCCCGGCGCAATCCGGAAATACCCAGATCCTGCTCGCGATTGATAAAGGTCACGGGGTCCATCCACCGTTCCGCAGAGTAGGAACGGGTCATAGCGGGATAGATATTGCGATAGTCCGGATTTGCCTTCTCGATATGCACAACCGCCGTATCCTCATTGAGCTTCTCCCCCAAAGCAAAAGCTCGAACCCTATCGTCAATGATCAGTGCCCCCCCGGAGATTTCCAACTCATGGAAATGGTTCAGTGCGTCCTCAATCCCGGAGAACTCGTGACTCAGACTGATATCGTCCTCACACTGCCGCTGTTCGCACCAGACTTCGGCCAACCGCAAACACTGCTCGAGTAGCGCATCTGAGACCGGTTCGTAGTGATAGTCATAATAGTAGTCAAACTGGCTTACCTGATTCCGTTTACGGCGATACGCATCACTCTCCAACGTGGCCAGATCACGGCTCCGATAGACGTAGTCAAAATGATCGCGGGTTGGTTCGAACGTAAAGATATCGGAGGCCGAGAGCTCATCAACCAGCCGCTGGTCTGCCCGGTGAATCTGCGGCTCTTCGACCCCTTTCTCATCTCGCATCCAGGTCAGGAGATTCTCGGTGAGTTCCACCCGGGGCGCGGAGCCGACAGGCGGGAACGCAAAGCATTCATCCTCTCGTTCTGCGAGAAACACCAGACAATCCTCGGCGACCACCCATTGGAGGTTATAATAATTGCGCCATATATAGAAGTTTGCAAAGGTCAATTCCGAAATGTCGGGCTGATAAGCCCATAAACGTGGGTGAATCTCATCCCGGTCTTCGAGCTCGAAAGATTTAAAGGTTGGAAAAGCATTCATACTTAACTCCTCTCAATGATAAGGTTTTGTCTTTGTGTCACATCGTATTATGTTAAGCCTATCTCCAAGCAAACCGGATCAGCGGTCGTCATAACCTTCAGAGTGCCAAGCCCATGTCCCCCTGTGACCCAGGCAGCTTCTTATCATCAATGTTATTTGCCCTTTGTAACCATGCAAAGAGCTCACAGAAGTCGGAAATGACGAGGTCCGCAGATATCGGTGACCGATCTTTGTGTCTGTTGAAACGACAGCTTAGAACACCCGCCCGTCGTGCAGCAGTGACGTCGATCTCTCGATCCCCGATAGCGAGACACTCTCTCACGTTGAGATCGAACCGCTCCACCATCGCCTGGATCGACGCAGGATCGGGTTTGCGAGGATAGGGGTCTTCTCCCGTAATCCAATCCGTAAACAGTTCCCGCATCTCATAATGGTCTAAGAGGGGCTGCAGTGATTGCCAATCCCGATGAGTGACGATGAAATTATCCCCCTCACGTTCGCAAATATAGCGGCACACCGATAGAACGCCCGGAAACGGAGGCTGTGTCTGCGGCGGCATCGCCATATAAGCGTCACGGAAATCCTGATCCAGAGCATCCGCATCGAGGTCAAACATCTCGGCCAAGGTGAGGATGGCATAGGAAGTCGTTTGCCGAAAGAGATTCAACAGCTCAACTTCGGCGGTCTCAATGCCACGGGCCTCCAGGACCGACTGACATGCGTTAACCACCGCAGGATAAGTATCAAAAAGCGTCCCACCGGCATCCCAGATCAAAGAACGGATCATAGAGAGTCTGCTCCCAAGACTGGGGATATCTCAGGCAAGGATCATACCCTCATTTCCCACCGGAACCTAGAAGCCCTCTAGCTGGCTGAGATCCACAATACCCGAGGCCAACCCAGCCACACGTTGCAGCAGCGCCAGACGCGCTTGGCGCACTTCCGATTCCTCGGCCATCACCAGCACCTCATCAAAAAACCGCTGAATCGGGCCGACCAGGGACTGGAATGTCACCAGGAACTCATCGACGTCGGAGCCCTCATTTACCTGAGATTCGGCCTCGTTTAACGCGCGATAGAGATGAATAGAAGCGTCCGCTTCGAGGATCGAGGCGTCCAGCTCATAGGTCGGGTGCTCGCGCGTGATCCGCACACAACGCGCATAATTATCCAGGAGCACAGGCCAATCCTCACGTTCGACCCATTCACTGAGCTGCTCAGCAGCCTGTTGCGCTCGGACAGGATTATCTCCGTGTGCAGCCAGGGCCGCTTCCACAACGTCATACGCTAAGCCAGCATCCCGCAGCGCGCCGCGCAGTCGGCCCATCGCAAAGTCAAGTACGGAGTCCAGAGTCTCGTCATCGACGGGCACGTCCAAGGCGCGTCCCGCCTGTTGGAAGAGTTCGGACAGGGAAAGTAAGGTTTTCGTCCCCAAAAGAATTTGTACAATGCCGGACGCAGCACGTCTCAATCCATAAGGATCTGCCGAGCCCGTCGGGGCCATACCAACCGCAAAGAGACCCACGAGACTGTCGGCACGATCAGCTACCGCAAGAGCGATGCCGGGGCCGCTTTGCGGAAGTGTATCCCCGGCAGAGCGGGGCAGATAGTGCTCGTAAATGGCATCCGCCACTGCCACGCTCTCCCCGGATCGCCGTGCGTATTCCCTGCCCATCACGCCCTGCAAACTGGTCATTTCGACCACCATCTTCGTCGCCAGATCAGCCTTGGCGAGATAGGCAGCTCGCTCCAGAGCGTCAAGCTCCGGGGTGTCGAGCCCCAATCGGCGCCCCACCCACGGGGCCAGAGCTTCAAGGCGCTCAGTTTTATCCAACATCGACCCGAGCTCAGCATGAAACGTGAGCTTCTCCAGATCATCACGGAAGCTCTCCAGGTGGCGACGGCAGTCCTGGTTGTAGAAGTACTCGGCATCCGCGTAACGAGCTCTGATCACGTCCTCGTTCCCCTGCCGAACGATGTCGAGATGCTCGCGCCCACCGTTTCGGATCGTCACGAAGTAAGACATAATCCGTCCCCGACGATCGAGAACGGGAAAATAACGCTGATGCTTCTTCATAACCGCAATGAGCACATCCTGAGGTAGGGTCAAGTATCGTTTCTCAAAAGAACCGCGTATGGCAGTCGGCACCTCAACAAGATTCGCCACCTCAATCAACAGGGCTTCATCATCCGGCAGCGTACCCTGGACCTCGGTTGCGGCAGCTTGAGCCTGGTGCATAATCTCATCGCGGCGCGCTTGGGGGTCGATGATGACGCCATAGGACGCAAGGGTCGACATATAGTCCGTTGCAGATGCAAGCGCAACCTCCGGAGACCCAACCGGGCGCGGGCCTCGGGTCACCCGTCCGCTTCTGATACCTGCATAATCTAGCGGAACGACCCGTTCGTCCAAGAGACAGACTAGCCAGCGAATAGGTCGGCTGAAGGCCACCTGGGTTGCATTCCACCGCATAGACCGGGGAACGTGCAGATCCGCAATCCAATCCACCAGAGCATCTTGTAGAACCTCGGATGCGGGTCGTCCTTCAACCTTCTGTTCGATGACGACATAGTCGCCCCCATCCATTGCCGTGACGCGAAGATCGTCCACACTCCCCCCGCGGGATCGAGCAAATCCCTCAGCAGCGCGAGTCGGTTCGCCTTCGTCATCATAAGCGACCCGAGCCGGAGGCCCTTTCACGACCCGCTCCTCATCGGCCTGATGAGATGCCAGATTCTCGACGAAGACGACAAGTCGACGCGGTGTGCCCCACACGTGAACCTCACCGTGATCCAATCGCAGTTCATCTAACGCCTCGGGAACGCTCCGGCGGAGCTGAGCCAGGAGATGCGTAAGATGACCCGCAGGAAGCTCCTCGGTTCCGATCTCGAAGAGGAAAGGCACGCGTCCCTCAGGCAGAGGTCCCAGGGGCGTCTCCTCCCGATCTCGAAGTGGCAAATGCATTAAGCGACCATCGACGACCGGCACCTCTGTCAGGCCGAGACGATCCACCCACGGATACGCAGCCTCTTCACGTTGCGCCAGATACACATCCGCGACCCGGCGGGTGAGATCCCGCATTCTTTTGAAGAAAGCGGCTCGCTCTCTTACACCGACCGTCCCGCGAGAGTCGAGAAGGTTAAACGTGTGTGAGCAGCGCAGAATATAATCGAGGGCGGGTACGACCAAACCGTGCGCCGAGGCCATCACCGCCTCTTGCTCAAACAATTCATACATAGTTTGAAGCCGATCGACGTCCGCCAGTTCAAACTCGTACCGGCAGTAATCCACCTCTTGATCCCGAAGGATTTCACCATAGGTATGCGTGTCGTCCCAGAGGATATCCCAGACAGACCGCTTGCGCTGTAGGTACATCACGATGCGCTCGAGACCGTATGTGATCTCCACAGACGGAATATCCAGAGTGATTCCCCCCGCCTGTTGAAAATACGTGTACTGCGTGATCTCCTGACCATCGAGCCAAACTTCCCAGCCCAATCCCCAGGCGCCGATCGCCGGGCTCTCCCAATTGTCCTCAACGAAACGGATATCGTGCTCCTCCCGCTGGATACCTAACGCAGCCAGGCTCTCCAGATATCGCTCCTGGGGGTCGCCGGGATCTGGTTTGAGAATCACTTGAAATTGAGTGTGCATCTGCATACGATTGGGGTTCTCGGCATATCGTCCATCATCTGGACGGAAGGACGGCTCCACGTAGCCTACATTCCACGGTTCTGGGCCCAAGACCCGTAGAACCGTCGCCGGATTCATCGTGCCGGCACCCAGCTTCTCACTATGAGGCTGCCATATAAGCGCACCCTGATCCGCCCAATAACGCTGCAAACGTAATATCGTTTCCTGAAACGTCAGCATACACCTTTACCTTTCGAAATTAGGAACTTGACAAACAAAATAAGTAACTCCCACGGATGGAAGATTCCGCTATGCGAAGGGGTCCACCCACTCCTCGCGCAGCGCAGAAAAGATAAGATCATCCTCACGAGTCCCATCGTCCAGCCGGTGCTGCCTTCGCAAGGTCGCCTCCAGCACCATTCCGGCTTTCTCGGCCGTCCGGCGGCTGGCCTGATTGCGCACGCTACAGCGCCAACTCAATCGCTCCCACGGCCAGGCCGAGAATCCCCAGTCCAAAATAGTACATAGGACGCGAGTACCAAGGCCCTGTCCTGCGTAAGATGCGTGGATCCACATACCGATCTCTGCAGCGCGGTTATCGAGGGTGCCTTCACGCAGATGAAAGCCCGAACTGCCCAACCACTGCTTCCGATCCGGGTCCAAGATCGCCAGCACAAACTCCTGATTGGTCAGATAGCGAGATCGAAAAATCCGTGCTGTCATTTCCGCATCCCCGACGCTCGTGTAAGGCTTGGCCCAGGGCATCCATGGAGACAGATGGGTGTAAGACGCATTAAGAGCCTCAGCCAGCCGTTCACCGTCTCCAGGCAGATAACTCCGCACTACATACTCTTCTGCCTCTATGATCTCCGGGGGTATGAAATGATGAAGGTTCATGGCTTTACCTTTGCTGACTCCTGACAACGTTTGGACACTGAATCCCTTAAAGACTGCGAACATCCCGCCGGGAGCGTCGCGCCGGATCGAGCAACCGCAAGGACGAAGGCCGTCTTTCCAGATGGTAGGAGATATAATGCTCCATCACCTGCAAAAGCTCAGCCCTCGTCTTGTCGCTGAGATCGTAGGCCATCACCTCCGCAAAATCCCGACGCTGCAAGGCCTGCAGCCAGGACAGTGCACTTGGCGACAGCGGGCGAACGCCCACAGCCTCACGATGAATCAGGGCACACTCGGCACATAGGCCGCCCCCCCGCCCGGCATCAAGCCCATAGGGCTGTCGGTCGGTCGGTCGCGGATTCAGCGCGGTCATACAAATGTCGCCGTCTCGCTCACCGACACAATGATGCCACTCAGGTCGGAACCCTGCCAAACTCAAGAGCCGCTGTTCGTACCAGCGGATCAGGAGTTCCGGTCGCTCGACAACCTCGAGGTTATCAAGGGCGCCGTCAAGCAACTGATATAACTGTGGATTGCTCTCCTGCTCGAAAAACCGAACCGCGAGTTCCGCTAGGTAACGTGCATAGGTTGCCCTCTCGAAATCCTCGCGCAACCCCTGCCTGAGCACAACGGACTCGGCCTGACTGACGATATCCCAATAGTTTTCCACGCGGGCCACAAGAAGCTGTGCGCGAGTAAAGAGCTCAAGATGCCCGGATTTCCGAGACGTGGGCTTTCTCACACCCTTCGCTAATAGATCGAGTCGACCCTCGGGGGTTAAGGTAATGAGCACTCGGTCGGCCTCACCGTAGTCCCGCCGACCCAGGATAATACACTCTGTTTGATAGAGCCTGCCTTTTGGCGACATAGATGATCAGCACCTATTCAACCCATCGTGCCGGATCCGTCGTCAATCTCCAAAGGACGACGCGCAGCTTTGCTCAATGCCTCACCCAACGGCTCAATCGTCGTTGGCTTTCCCCACGCACTAAGTCGACGCATATCATTTTCCCGAGTTCTGGCCCAAAGTCGGGCCATCGCATAGACCGACCGCTCGGTTCGCTCGAAATTCTGAGTCTCACAAACGAAGCCGTCAAGGTCAGGAAACGGCAATGCAACCTCGGTGCGTTTTCCAAGTCCGAGCCAGATGTAGGTGAGTTTCAATTCTCCGCCGTCCGGTAACCGCTCCAGATATCCTTCCTCACGTATCGGGGTTGTCATCGCAATCGCCACCCCCACGATCATCACAAAGCCTCCAGCCGTACTGAGCCATATCCATCGTGCCGGAGAGGTTGATAACATAATGACCGCGGTCAGCACAGACAAGCCCAGCAGCAAACTCAACTCAATCCATATCACAGGCCAACGGACCAGCCAGTCAACGCGATTGTGGCTTTCGTCTATGATATCCAACTTCATGGGTGTTCACCTCTGCCCTCATCACCGAGCGGAAACTTCAAGCTGATAGTATACCGCACCTCGATCTTTCAGCAATCGCAAGGACCGGCATACAACATAGCTTGTAAGGGATGAGGTCGCGACTATAATAAAGACTATGACAGGACAGGAATCAGTGGAGACGCGCACGTTCAAATGGGGATGTTCTTTAGCCGTTCTGGGCATCGTCGCCGTTGTCATTATCGGCAGCGTCTGGTTTTTCGTGACCAGACCTCCGGCCGATCCCCAGGGTCCTCGCCCAACCGCAGTCCTCTGGACTGCAACACCCACGTTGACGCCGACCCCTTTGCCGACCCCCACCCCAAACCCGATTCCACCGGGCCAGTTAGGCCGTGGCGCTCGCGCTCAAGTCATAGGCACCGGCAGTGCCGGATTGAGTCTGCGAGAAAACGCCGGCACCGGTGCAGAGCGGATTGAGGTCGCTGCAGATGGTGAGGTCTTTCTCATCGTCGCAGGCCCGGAAGAGGCCGATGGCTACACGTGGTGGCTCCTGCGTGATGAAGAAGCCCCTCAGCGAGAGGGTTGGGCTGCCGCAGCCTACCTCACACCGGTTGAGTGAAAATCATATCAGAGATGGAAAGGGTATGACCGATCGCTCAATCCGCTCTGAAGTATGGATATCGACCTGAATGAGCCTTGAGGAGCCAATCTATGGACAAGCAGAGTGCTCGCGAGCGAGCAGAAAAGCTTCGCGAATCAATTAATTTTCATAACTATCGCTACTACGTTCTCGACCGCCCTATCATCAGCGACGCTGCGTATGACGCCCTGATGGATGAGCTCAGAGAGATTGAGAGCCAATTTCCGGACCTTATCATTCCAAGCTCCCCTACCCAACGGGTAGGGGCAAAACCCTCAGAGGGATTTCAGAAAGTGACGCATCCGGCGCCAATCCTCAGCCTCGATAAGGCGACCCACAGGAAAGAGATCTTTCAATGGCGGGAGCGGATTGGCAAACTGCTCCCCAAGGAGCGTCATTCCTCCTTGAATTACGTCGTCGAGCCGAAATTCGATGGCCTAACGGTGGTTTTGCACTACCGGAATGGTGAATTCGAACTCGGCGCCACACGTGGGGATGGAGAGGTCGGAGAGGACATCACAAGCAACCTTAAGACCATCAATACGTTGCCGCTGACCATTCCAATCGATCCTAAAGGCCCAATTCCACCGTCATTTCTGGTCGTTCGAGGGGAAGTGCTTATACGCCTCGAGGATTTCGAAGACCTGAATCAGCGACTGGCTGAAGCGGATCTCCCCACGTTTGCTAATCCAAGAAACGCCGCAGCGGGATCACTGCGCCAGTTGGACCCCGCGGTCACCGCGGAACGACCGCTTTTCCTCTACGCTTATAGCATCGTAACAGCAGACGGTCCGGTGCCGGAAACACAAAAAGAGACCCTCGCCTTCCTGAAAGAGCTGGGGTTTGCCCAACCCGAAGCCGGAGGCTACTTCGAGAGCCTGGAGGCGGTAGCGAACTACTGTGAACGAATGATTGAAGAGCGGGGGTCATTTCCCTACGAGGCCGATGGGCTCGTCATCAAGGTCAATCACCTCCCCACACAGGAGGTATTGGGCAGCGTGGGGGGCCGTCCCCGGGGCGCCGTTGCGTTTAAGTTCCCGGCGCAGGAGGCGACGACCAAGCTTGAAGATGTTGAGTTCTCCGTCGGACGGACCGGCGTAATCACTCCCGCCGCGATTCTCGATCCGGTGATCATTGCCGGGGTGACAGTCAGCCGCGCGTCTCTCCATAATTTCGACTTTATCGAGGAAAGAGACATCCGCGTCGGAGACCGCGTCATCGTCAAACGCGCCGGTGACGTCATCCCCTACGTGACCGGTCCAATTGTGGACGTGAGGGAGGGGACCGAGCAGCCCATTGCCCCCCCCACCCACTGCCCATCATGCGAGGAACCGGTCGAACACACACAGGGCGAGATTGCATATTACTGCATCAACAGTGCATGCCCGGATCAACGGGTGCAAAAGCTCCTGTATTTTGCACACAGGCTCGATATTGACGGACTTGGAGAACGCACCGCCGCTCAACTGGTGGAAAAAGGGCTGATCCAGGACCCGGCGGATCTCTACGCTCTGAAACCGGAAGACTTATTGACGCTGGAAGGATTTGCCGAGAAAAAAGCACAGAATTTGATCGAGGCCATCGAATCATCTAAAGCCCAGCCCTACACCGATGTCCTGACAGCCCTGGGTATCCGGGGGGTTGGAGCTACAATCGCCGGAGTATTGGTCGAAACGTTCGAATCGTTGGATAAACTCGCGACGGTGACAGAGGAAGAAATCGCAGCGGTGGAAGGCCTGGGTCCTATCACTGCTCAGAACGTCCTCGCGTGGTTCTCTCGACCTCACAACCAGGCATGGGTCGAGAAACTCAAGAGCGCCGGCATCAAGTTGAAAGCGGCAGAGCATAAAAGCGAAGACTCCCATCCTCAACCATTCGAAGGCCTCACCTTTGTGATCACGGGAACCCTCTCCCAGTCGCGATCCCAGATCGGTGAGTGGATAGAATCACTCGGCGGTAATGTCACCGGTTCTGTAAGCAGTCGCACCGATTACCTTGTCACGGGGGCGAACCCGGGACGCAGCAAGCGGTCAAAAGCTGAGGACCTGGGAACACCGATTCTGACGGAGTCGGAACTAAGAGCTCTGGCCTCAGTCGACACGTGAGTCACGTATTCGATCACGCAATTGTTACCCGGACGTAATCTGCTATCCTATGGCATAGAGACGCGAAAAATCTGCAAGGATATCGTCCAGAGATCAACAGGTTGAAAAAGATCCGAGATCATCACGCACGTACTTGAAGGAGGATACAATGAGTCTTTTAAGTGGTGAGTCAATAGGTTCGCCTGTACAGGAGCACCCAGTGCACGTAGCCAACGATCTTCAATGGATCAGTGGGAACCTTGAGACACTGGGAAACCCAAATAACTACGTCAACCAGGAGGGACAAGACATCATGACGGTCAACGAGGCCGAGGTCGCGCCCTGGACGTTTACAGGCTTGCCCACCAGCCAGGTTCCAAAAGTGATGCTCCGGCGATCGAACATCCTGTTCTTGATATTTCCCGGTGAGGACACCCTGGAACAGTTCAGACCGGCGCCTCGGACGGCGTCATTGATCCTCAATCTACCATTAGTTATCGTGCGTGGTCATGCCCCCCTGATGAGTGAGGCAAAGATGGAGAACTTCCTCGATTTTTGGAAAGGAGATTTTATCCCCGTCTCAGATGCAAGCCTCTACTACTTGGCAGAAGCCCCTATCAGCCTCCCGCATAGCACAGAACTCCTATACTTGAATACCCATTTAATCCAGAGCTACGTCGAGGCCTAGGTAAATCTCCTCCCCCCATCGGGAAAATAGGAGATCGCTTTTCTGCGGCAGGGACGTGCCTCGGCATTTACAGGGCCGGATTGAAACACTAAACTTTTGTATGATAGGCATGGAAACACAGAAACTTTTTTAGTTATTCATGGCCAGATCCATAAGCTCGATCCAGGAATGACCCATACGATCAAGGAGAGATAGGAATGGCTGAAGACATTAGCATTGGCATCATTGGCGGTTCGGGCCTTTACAAAATGCAAGGAGTCAAACTCGTACGCGAGGTCTCGATCGAAACCCCGTTCGGATCCCCCAGCGACGATATCTTGGTGACCGAGATCGAAGGCATACCAGCGGCTTTTTTGTCTCGTCACGGTCGCGGTCATGTTCATTCACCTACTGAGGTACCCTATCGCGCCAATATTTACGCGCTCAAAAAGATGGGGGTCAGCAAGATCATCAGTGTATCTGCGTGCGGATCACTCAGAGAGCACCTAGAACCCGGTCACTTTGTGATACCGGATCAGGTCTTCGACTTCACGCAGAAGAGGGCGCGGTCGTTCTTTGGGGAAGGATGGGTTGCCCATGTCTCCGTCGCGGACCCCTATTGCCCGACGCTTTCGTCTGCGGTCGCCGACGCCGTTGAGGAGTCAGGCGGAACGACGCATCGTGGAGGGCAGTTCATTACGATTGAGGGGCCCCGGTTCAGCACCAAGAGCGAAAGCAGAGTCTTTCGATCCTGGGGGATGGATATCATCGGAATGACTGCAAGTCCTGAGATCTTTCTGGCGAGAGAGGCCGGCATTTGCTATGCAACGATCGCCCACATCACGGACTACGATGTCTGGCACGAGGCCGAGAGCCCGGTTACCGTCGAGATGGTGATTCGGCAGTTACAGACCAATGTGAAAATCGCGCAGCAGGCGATTCGGGCCCTTCTGCCGAAACTCGACGCACGTGACCTGGATGCGTGTGAATGTCACAATGCAGTAGACAACGCATCGATCACCGATCCCGACAAGATTCCTGAGGAGACGCGGAAGAAACTGAAGCTTCTCACGCGTGAGCGATGAGGCTAACTCCGGTGCATAACCAAACCTCCGCATATATCACCGCGATGGGATGAGAACGATGAGCACCCAACCCCTCCATCAATTCCATAGGCCGATGACCCGGAGAGTAGCGGGAAACCTTATGGCGGCTCTCGCTGCGGGATTCGTAATCAGCGGTGCCATCGCGCTTTATTTTGCCCCTTTCCCAACAGATCTCACATTGGGACATCTTATCGTGTTGGTGAGTGGTTGGATCGTCGCTTGGGGAGGAAGCTATGGACTCATCCATGGGCGGGAACGAGAGGTAGATCCACTGATCTTACCGATCGCAGCGCTGTTGACGGGCTGGGGGTTGCTTCTGCAGGCCCGTCTAGCGCCCACCTTTATGCTGCGCCAGGTCCTTTGGCTCATACTGAGCTGTGCAGCGATGACCGCTCTGGTGCTGACCAGAAAGCTGTCCCGGGTGTTACGCCGGTATCGCTACACCCTTTTAACTGCCGGTATCTTCCTTTTGGCAGCGACACTCGTCTTTGGTGTCAATCCCTCCGGGTTCGGGCAGCGCCTCTGGTTGGGGGCGAGGGGAATCTATATCCAGCCCTCCGAGATCCTCAAGTTGCTGCTGGTCATCTATTTGGCGTCTTATCTCTCGGAGAGACGAGACCTTGTTAAAGCAAAGAGTGAGGGAAAATCTCGCGGGTTAATCGTCCTGGGTCCTATGCTGGCAATGGTAGGGTTGGCGCTGTTACTTGTGGGATGGCAGCAGGATTTAGGAGCGGCCTTGCTTTTTTATCTCACATTTGCGACGATGATTCATCTAGCTTGGGGTAAGCCCATCTATACCCTGCTGAGTCTATTGCTCTTTATCCCGGTGGTAGTGGCTGGATCCATCCTATCAACGCGGGTAGCCCACCGCATCAGCATCTGGTTGAATCCGTGGGCACCGGAACAAGCCGATCGGGCCTTTCAAATCCTGCAGTCGCTCTTTGCATTGGCAAATGGTGGGCTTTTCGGTCAGGGTCTCGGACAGGGAGTGCCCACGCTGATTCCGGCGGTTCATACGGATTTCGTCTTCTCGGCGCTTGTGGAAGAGTTTGGCCTGGTTGGAGGCATCGCGCTCATTCTTTGTCTGACTGCGTTAGCCCAGAGGGGCATACGCCTTGCCCGGCGTTCACCCTCCGCGTTCGAATCCCTCTTGGCAGGCGGATTGACAGCTCTTATTTCCATCCAAAGCTGGGTTATTATCGGGGGCAATATCAAGCTCGTCCCCATTACCGGGGTCACGTTGCCCTATCTCAGTTATGGCGGATCGTCCCTACTAACGATGCTCATCGTAACCGGTATTCTCCTCAATCTCTCAGCGCCTCATCCCCCCCCTCTCAAATTGTCCCTCTCGCCGCAGACAACGCCGCTCCCATCCGTCACGGTAGGACATCTTGGCAAGGGATTGCTCACGATGATGCTCAGTCTCGCTATTGGAAGCGGGGTGTGGTCGCTGGCTCGTGCAAGCCGATTGAATACATACCCTAGCAACCCCAGACCCATCCTGCAGGAGGCACGAATCCAACGTGGGGATATACGTGACCGAAACGGTGATCTCTTAGCCGGGATAGCCGTTGATCGGGCCGGTTATGTCGAGCGGACTTACCCTGTGCCTGAAGCAGCACCCGTCATCGGGTACGTGAGCATTGAGCACGGCACCGAGGGTATTGAATCCGTCTGCGATGCGAGGCTCCGCGGGGAGGTGAATCGCACGGATTGGGAACAAGCCGTAGATCGAGTTTTGCATCGAGAGCCAAGAGGGAAAAATGTCCGTCTTACCATTGATGCCGAACTGCAATCATTGGCCCAGGAACGTATGCAAGGGCGTGAGGGAGCGGTTGTGCTGATCGATGCCCGGACCGGTGACGTCTTGGTGATGGCATCCGCACCGACCTATGCCTCAGGCTCAGTCGCCGAGGACTGGGAGTCGCTCCGCAGCGCAGATGACGCCCCTTTGCTTAATCGAGCAACGCAGGGGCTGACCCAACCCGGGATGATCCTTGCCCCCATCATACTTGAGCGGGCGTGGGCTCACGGTTACGCGGGTTCGCCCCCCCAACCTCTTACCTCGACCATCCAGATCAATGGTGATGAGATCGGCTGTGCTAGTGCCCCCGAGACGACGAGCTGGCGAAGCGCCTTGGCCTCACAATGCCCCGCTCCTCTCGCCCGGATCGGTGAAGCGCTGGGCCCGGAGATAATTTCTGACGCGTTTGCAGCCTGGGGCCTTTCACAATCCCCTCAATTTGCATTACCCGCTGTGTCAGGCGAGTACAATCCGACCTCGGTAAACGCAGCAGAAGAGTCGATTGGTCAGGGCAGTCTTCTTGTCACCCCGCTTCAAGCCGTTCGCATAATTGCGACATTGGCCAATGATGGGAAGAGGGTCGCCCTTCACGTGATCGAAGAGCCGTCAACGGGATGCGATATCGAAGAACCCAACGATACCCAGCAAGTCATCACCGCGGAGAATGCAGCGCGGCTCATCGACATACTCCCGCGGCACGATCGGAGCATTGGGCTTGTGGAACACGCGCTGGCAGGACCAGACCGGGTTCAGAGTTGGTTTCTGGGGCTGAACTCGGAGCGTGTTCCTCGATATGCGGTCGCCATCCTCATCAGCCAGGAGAAACCCAGCGACGAGGTCATAGAGATCGGCGAAATGCTGCTCGAACGAGTGACGACAGATCCAACAACGATTCCCTAATTGAGCGCCAAACCCTGACACCTTGGAAATGACGGAAAGGGAAGCCGACCTATCCGGCATCTCCCCGAGACGAATCCTTAACCCCATCGTAACGCTTTTGTCTGGTTAGTTTCTAACTCCCTGACCAATTTTGGTTTGACAAAGCTGGCAGTTTGATTATGATTAGAGTATAGATACATACCTGATACAGACCCGGACACGGATCATTAAACTTTTCTCTGATACCCACGGAAACATAGATACGCTTTAGTTATTCATGATCAGATCCATAATCAGAGCAATTGATGATCTGATATGCTGTAGGGAAACTCCAACTAGCGCTGGGATCCTTATACC
>CAYMAQ010000006.1:31014-33329 GCA_964388385.1 uncultured Anaerolineales bacterium
TTGATGATCTGATATGCTGTAGGGAAACTCCAACTAGCGCTGGGATCCTTATACCCCCCAAGGAGCTCAAGATGACCGAGACGATTCTTCTGATTGAGGATGATGAAGCACTGGCGCAACTGGTGCAGTTACTTTTAGAGCGCGCCGGATACGAGGTGATCACCACAAATAACGGCGAGCAGGGTCTGGAGGTAGCCCGAAATGAACCGCCAAGCCTGGTCCTGTTGGACATCTTGATGCCCGATATGGATGGCTGGCACGTCTACGAGGCCCTCAGGCGTCTTACAGATGCACCGATCCTTTTCTTGACGGCGCTGGGAGACGAGCACAATATCACGTACGGATTGGGCTTGGGAGCAGACGACTATATCGTCAAGCCATTTGGTTATAAAGAGTTGGTTACCCGCGTCAAAGCCGCCCTGGCCCGAGCTCGCCGTAGCCGTGGCGAGCAGATGACTTTTGAGACGGGCAATATGCGGGTTAACCTGGACACACACGACGTGAAAATTGGGGATCGAACCGTCAGTTTGACGCCTACCGAATTTGATTTACTTTCCGCGCTGATTCAAGATGCGGGCCGGACCGTCAGCCACGACACCCTGCTGCGCCGGGTATGGGGTCCGGAGTACTCCAATCGACGAGATTATCTGAAGCTCTATATCTGGTATTTGCGTCAGAAGATTGAATCCGACCCCAAGAATCCCACACGTATCCTCAGTGAACGCGGACAAGGCTATCGTTTGGTCGTGGAACCGCAAGAGGCCCAGGCTTAAGCAGCGAGAGCAGTTGACTCCACTACCTGAACCACTCCGGAGAGACCCGGTCGAAATCACTCCGTGCAGTTTCGGAGTGCGAACCTATGGAGGCTGAATCGTGCTGCCGTTTGAATTCCTCCAACGTCATGCTGAATGGAGCTTTGACTTTGTATCTGCCCTGATCGGAGCCTTATTCGCGTGGCTGACCGCGGCATTGATCTACGCACACCGGAAAAAGATCAGGCAGACGCTGGAAGCGATCTGGGCGCCGGTTGCGGCGTGGCGCCGTCGTATGCGGGCGAGTCAAGAGGAAAAATACCTTCGCACCCTCAAGCCCAAGCTTTCATCTCTTCTCTTTTTGGAACCGGCGGATCCTACGCGCCTCTTCTGCCCGCCTGCGTTTGAAGTAGCCCCCCCTCTTCCCTCGACGATACAAGCAAGCCGTGAAGCATCCCCGACAATCCAGGTGCCTTACCGCAATCTTTTCCGGGAGCATTCCCGGGTCATATTGACCGGCCCACAGGATTCGGGACGCACGACGACAATGGTGGTCGCCGCGTGGCAAAGCTACACGTCGGAAGAGGATAATCACAAAAGGCGCGAACGACTGCCGATTTGGATCGACTTGACCCGGATGGAGCAGCTCGACCGAGACCCGGAGGCCGATCCGGCCGAACAGCTCGCACAATTAGCCGTCCTGTTTACGCCCCAACTGCTGACCAAATGGGTCGTTCAACACCTAAAAAATGGCCCCAGTCTTATTCTCCTCGATAACTGGTCGTCGATTTCGAAAGAGGATAAGCAGCAGGTCGCGGCCTGGATAGAGGCAGCTGCCCAGGATTTCGATGACCCTTTCTGGTTGGTCGCCTCGGGGGAAACGGGTTATGGAGCCTTGACCGAGATCGGGTTTGTTCCTACAGGGATTGTGCCCCAGCCTGACAGCCCTTGGTTAAACCAATTAATCACCAACTGGGCGGATACCGAGACCAAGAGTATTACAACCGAACCGGTGAACGAAGAGATGTCCACACCGGACACGCCCGAGCTTCTGGATGCCTTGCACGACGCGCTGGAAAATAACGCACCCTTATGGGAGTTTCACCTAAGAACAGCTCTCTTTTTCCGCACAAGGACGATTGTAGCGTATCCTCACGACGCCATCGAGCATTGGGTCCAAGAAGAAGTACCCATCCCTACCCTGGGAGATGAGGAAGAAGACTCAGTAGCGGCGGAGCTCGCCCAACAGTTAACCCGTGAGGCCCTGCTGGAACTTGCACGCAAACAGCGCCTCGAAGGACAGACCCTCGACACGCGGGAAATGCGTGAGCTCGTACAAGGTCTGCTTCCGGATGAAGAGGACCGCCATTCAAAGCTCGAAGCCACGGTACAACACCTGCTCGCCGACGCAGCCTTTGTCCAGCGCCAGCCGGACAAGACGTGGCGATTCAGTCACCCGATATGGGCTGACTACTTCACCGCTCGCTATCTTTTAGGCACCGATGAGGGATACACTATCATCCTTGATCACCTTTTTGATCCGACCTGGTCGAGAGTCGTCAG
>CAYMAQ010000006.1:33429-47402 GCA_964388385.1 uncultured Anaerolineales bacterium
GATACACTATCATCCTTGATCACCTTTTTGATCCGACCTGGTCGAGAGTCGTCAGATTCTACGCGACTCAGGCCGATACATCGAACATTGTCAGAGAGCTCTTGGGTACAAAAGTAGCCCTACCCAGAATTGATCGACTGCTCAGAGCGACCCAATGGGCCGTCAATACCCCGCCCGAGACGCCCTGGCGCCGGATGCTTATGAAGGCGTTAGCCCAGAGCTTTATCAATGAGGATTTAGATCCTTCGGATCGCTTGATCATCGGGCGTGCGCTGGCCCAGGTTGCGGGGGGAAGTGCTCGCGCATTCTTCCTAAAAATGCTGCAACGACCCTCCCTTGACGTTCGCATTGCTGCAATTCGCGGACTCGGATGGTGTAGGAACCCCCAGGACATGAGAATCTTGGGGGCTGCGCTCAGGGACCAGAACCCGGACGTTCGAAGTGCAGCCGTCCGTTCTCTGAGGGATACGGGAACCCCGGGGGCAGCTACGTTCCTTGGCAAAAGTCTCGATCAGGTCGACGAGGCGTTGATGCTCGTGATAGCTGAGGCGTTGTCGGAGTTACCCGACGGCCCTCAGGTGCTCATTGACGCAACCGATCATCCCGACCTGCTTGTTCGACGTGCTGTTGCTCAAGGGTTGGGGAATATCGACCAGGAATGGGCAGAGGAAAAGCTGATTGATATGATGAAACGGGATCCTGAATGGTTGGTCCGCTCGGCTGCCGAATCGGCGGTAGAGGCAAAAGAGGATCAGGAAAGGCAGGAGACCACAATTCCTGTCCCCCCCAAGATCGATGAGATCGATTGGCTCATCACCTGGGCAGCGGAGCAAGGAATGGGCCTCGGGCTCGGAGAAGCCGCCATCGAGACGTTGGTTATGGCAGCTCAAGAGGGCCGTGATGACGTCCAGGTACTCAGTGCCCTGACCCTGACCAGAATCGGTCGGGAGTCGCACATTCCAATCCTGGAATCGATGGTTGAGGGGAACGCATCAGAATCGGTTCGAGCAGCTGCGTTGTACGGATTGCACGAATTGCGGCGGAGATACCCCGATACCCTTTCAGACACCGAGGGTCAACAGCAGCCTCCAGGGACGTGAAAGATGGGGGGGGGTTACTCGGGTTCCCATCCCACTTCACAGCCATCCCCGATCAGGAGTTCGCGTGTGAGCGAAAGATAGGCAACCGCACCGCTTGAGCGGGGGGCGTAGAGCACGCCGGGTTCACCGTAGCTGGGCGCCTCACTCAACCTTACACTGCGAGGTATTATTGTATCGAAGACCTGATCCGCGTAGTGCCGTTTAACCTCGTTAACAACCTCTTTGGAGAGCGTGGTCCGAGCATCTGCCATCGTCATCACCAGACCCCGAAGGGAAAGGCTCGGGTTAAGACCCCGTCGCACTAGACCAATCGTACGCATAAGCTGAGACAAGCCTTCGAGCGCCAGGTACTCACATTGTACGGGGACGATCACGGCATCGGCTGCAGTGAGGGCGCTTACTGTCAACACGCCAAGGCTGGGAGGGGAGTCAACGAGGACATAATCATAGGTAATTTCGATCTCAGACAACGCAGCCTGTAGACGTCGGACCCGTTGAGCGGGTGAAAGCTGATTGAGTTCGACCGCAACACCCGCCACCGAAGGTGTACTGGGAAGAAGATCCAGATGCTGCCAAGCCGTTGAGCGTATGACGTCCTGGATGGCGAGTTCCTCCAGGAGCACTTCATAGATTGAAGCTTCCAGATCTCGCGCATCGAAGCCCAGGCTTGTGGTTGCGTTACTCTGAGGATCGACGTCAATAACCAAAACGCTGTATCCCCAATCGGCCATGACGGCTGCGATATTGACCACCGTCGTGGTCTTGCCAACTCCGCCCTTCTGATTTGCAAATGCATAACAGTAAGTCAAGGCTCAATTCCTCGCATCCGAGTTGGAGTGTGCCATTCCCGCATCAATCCTAGCACGACCAGGTCTCCGCGCAAATCTGAACCTCTGCGGATCGAGGCATCGACGACAATCCCCGACGGGAGACAGACTTCGCGGCAACACACGAAGCAAACTGGACCGCAACCTCGGGATCGCATCCGGTGGCGACCCGGGTAAAAAAACAGGTGGAGAAAATATCGCCGGCGCCAGTAGGATCAACCTCACGGACAGCAGGTGCTGAGAAACTTGAGGACTGTCCCGACTGAAATAGAACACCGCCGAGCCATCCCTGGGTCACGACAAGTAAGTCGGTCTGTTGGGCGTACGAATCGATCAAAGACCAGCTCCGCCCCACATCATCCAGGCTTAGCACCACAGCCGAGGCCCGAGCAAGCCAGGCCTCCGCATCATCCCATACCCGAGAATGAATACGCCCGGAACTATCTCGCGCACGCATCCATCCTTGGGGGGTCACGCCCAAAAAGGTCTCCGGCTCGAATGCATCTCTCAAATCTGGCAAGCATTCATCAAGGATAGGGCCGATATGGGCGATCGTTGGCGCGCGCCAAACGTCAGGCACCTGCGCGGCAGCCAAGGGTTCCGCCACTGCATAAGCGAGCTGAGTGCGGACCCCCTCCCAATATTGGTTTTCAAAGGTCGTGGTAGAAGAAGCAGGAACGCTGATCACAGAAGCCCGCTCGTGCAGAACGGATAGATCGCTGGACACCTGGGTACTGGTCAGGATTCCCGTATCATACCCGAGAGCCGAGGCCGTGACGGCTGCGTAAGAGACGGTCCCCCCCAATACCGGCGCCTCAGAGCCAGGCTGGAGGTCATACGTAACGTGACCGATGACGAGGTATTCGACCGTTTTCAGTGTGTGCGATCCGGCTAACTGGAAGATCCCGTTCGTTGTGGAATAATTGTCACCGATCGGCTACGCCCCCGACCCACGCTCTCGGTTGTGACACGATCGTCATCCCGCAGAGTGATATGAACGATCCTACGCTCGTTCGCGGGCATCGACCGCAAGCGAACAGTCTCTCCTGTCTCAAGCGCCCTCTCTGCCTGCCGTCTCGCCAGGTTTTCCAGGCTCTGACGCCGTCGCTTACGATAGGCATTGGCGTCAACGACAAGATTATAGTCACCGTCCAAGCGATGATAGATTAACGCCCTGAAGAGATACTGGAGCGAGTGAAGAGTTCGTGCCCGAGATCCAACCACGGCCTTGGCATCCTTACCATCGACCGCGATCCAGAGTGTCGGTCGGTCTTCCTGAAGCCATTCAAGGTTAACCTCCACGTCCAAATCCTGGAGAAGACCATCCGCGACATCCCGTGCGACCGCCTCCAACTCGACCCGATTCACGCCACCGACCATTTCAGGCATGGGCGCCTTCTCGTCGACCCGCCTCTTCTCTTCAGGTCGTCCTGTATCCGCTGGTTCCGTTCGGGGTTTGGCCTGGGATGGCTTCGAAGAAGATTCTGGCGCCTTTTCTTCTGCTTCTTCCCGATCACCGGGAGCGATGCGCTCCTCAGCCTCCACACCTTCACGCTCCACCGTCCGGGGGGCAGAAACAGGCCGCACGGACTCAGAGCGCGAAATTTCAGCCCTTGGCTCCGTAGCCCCTTGGGGTTCCTGAGACGGTGTGGACAGTTTAGCAGATTGACGTTCTTCCTCGGTTAGACGTGTAACCTGCACCTTGGCCTCCCGGGCGCCGAGTCCGAGAAAGCCACGGCTGCCTTCATCCAGAACCTCGATCTTAACCTCGTCACGCAAGGCCGTAAGCTTGATCAAACCCAAACTGATGGCCTCATCAACAGAAGGAGCTGAGACGACAACAGAATCTCCGGAATTCATCAGTCAATCCTCCTCAATAAAAATCAAAGCAGCATTCGCTGTTTATAAACATCAGTTCAGTGACTCGGAAAAATAGAAGGACTCGGTCAGGTCGCGCGGGTTCGGGCTAATTTTTTATCGGCTGATGATGCCAAGTCAGAATGCTCGTAATGCCGACGGAACAAGAAATACTGGAGAATGCCGACGAGATTAGAAATCAGAAAATACACCGCTAAGCCAGAGGCGTACGTTGCAGCGAAAAAGCCCGTCATCAATGGCATCATAATCTGCATCTGCTTGCTCATAGCAGCCGATTGCGCATCCGTTGCTGGCGGAGTAAGCAGTTTCTGATAATACCACGCACTGACCACAACCAAGACCGGCAAGATATAGTAAGGGTCCGGGAGCGCCAGATCCAACCAGAGAAACTGATTCTTGAGCGGAATGAGCTGGCTGAGCCCAGGTACCCATCGGTAGATGTCATCGGGTAGCGCGAGAAGCTGTAAGGGCGTTGAAGCAAGCGTTCGGATGATGGCCTGATAAAGACCGATCATCAGGGGAAGCTGAATGACGAGGGTCACACAGCCACCAACCGGCTGCACACCGGCCTCCTGATAAAGCTTCATCTGCTCCTGCGCAAGTTTCTCGCGATCGTCCTTGTACTTCTTCTGAAGCTCTTCCAATTTCGGTCGCAGTGCCTGCTGCTTCCGCGTGCTCTTCTGCTGGTTCAATTGAAGCGGCGTCAGCGCCAGCCTAAGGAGCAGTGTCACCATCGCAACAGCCACAATTGTCTCGTTGCCAAGATAACGATAAATCAACAAGAGAAGGTTAATAATAGGTCTTATGATCAGTGTATCCCACACAATGTATCCCCCTACTGCGCTAAAAGTCGGCTACGGCCGCCAATGCCATCCAATCCAGCCATCACTTGGCCACCGGATACTGCCACACCAGCCCACCGGTATCTATGTCAAATGCTCGAACCCGGGCCTCAATAAGGATCGGCATCGCATAGACACGGGCATCATCTGAAATCAGATCGCCGGGCAACCGCCCCGGATTCTCCAGGGCCGACCCCCAACTAACTTCGCTTCCCGTCGATACGTCCAGTGCATGTATCTGGCCTTTCTCAAACCCTGCCACAAACAACGTCGTGCTGTCAGCGTCAAGCGTGGGGCTACCATGGGCGACATCATCGATAAAAGCAGGACTGTCCCAGAGCATCTCGCGCGTCTCAACGTCGAGCGCATAAACGTGCCCGGATATGTCTGAGAAATAAAGTGTGGTACCATCAAGCAGAGGGTTAGCCCACAGCCAATCCATAGCCTCATACTGCCAAACGACCTCGCCCGTGGATGGATCAACCTCATAAAGATTCGAGGTGAAATCGCCAACCCATAACCGCTCGCCGGCAAGCACCGGGGTCGCTGAAAGCGCGCCCTCAAACTCAATGCGCCAAAGTTCATCTCCGGTTTGAAGATCGACGGCATAGAGATGATGATCAAGCGAAGCAATGTAGACCTCATCGCCTGAGACGACGGGAGTCGCCCAGACACGGTCGCCGGTCGCAAAATCCCAAGCTTTCTGACCGTTCTCGAGGCTTAACGCGTAAACGCTTCCATCCCCGTTACCAATAATATACTTGCCGTCGGCAACCGTTCCGCCGCCAACGTACTGTCCACCCGCTCCAGAATAGCGCCAGAGTTCACCCGGTGCGGTCTCGGGCGACTCGCCCAGCGATAACGCGTAGACAGTCTGGTCCTTGAATCCGGCAACGATGAGCATGCCATTTGCCCCATAGCCTTCCACATAGGTAGGCGGCGCGTAGAATGGCCCTAACCCATCATTTTCCTCTTCGCCACCGGGAAAACTCCAGTAAAGAGCCCCCGTCTCAGCATTTAAAGCCTGAACATTCTCCAAATTGGCCGCATAGATAACCCCATCGACAAGTTTCATCCCGGGCCAGCTCTCATGTCGCCCACCCCGTGCACAGCCGACCAACAGAATGAGCGCCAAACCCAAACTAATAACAAGGCGTCCAAACGCACGCGCGCGGGAAGCCATAGGGCGGTGTAACGTCTTCCGCCAAAACTGCATACGTCCTCCTACTGTTTTATGGAACCGGATCATAGCCGCCCGGATTGAATGGATTACAGCGGATAACCCGCTTGAATCCCAACCATCCCCCTTTGTATACACCGTAGCGCTCAATCGCTCGATACGTGTAAACCGAGCACGTAGGCCGGAAGCGACAGGATGGAGGGAAGAGTGGTGAAACGAAGCGTTTGTATAATCGAAGCAGTGCAAGTACAAATCTTTTTATCACGACGTCATATCCATAGATTTAGATTTCAAATCTGCATGAACCCGAGGGGTGGTTGACCCGCTGTCCTGCGTTGCGATCAGATCGGCCGATTGCATCGCACACCAGAGATTTCGCTCAACCGTCTGATAACGTGCTTGTGGAAGCCGAGAACGGGCGACAAGTACGATGTCCCAACCAGGAACCAAATCCGGGTACAGCCGGCGGGTGGCCTCTTTTAATAACCGTCGAGCGCGATTGCGCACCACAGCATTGCCGATTTTCTTACTGGCTGTGAAACCAACCCGAGTCTTATCAAGTGAGTTAGGACGGGCCCATAATATAAACAAAGGATGCGCCCATGACCGCCCCTCTGACCAGACCTTCCGGTAGTCACTCGGGCGGCGAAGGCGCACCTCCTTCGGCCAGGTATGTCCCTTCAACGCGCAAATACAATTAACGCTTATTGCGCGGAGCCGACCGGTTCGAACTTTCCTTCCAGTTTTTCCGTTTGGCCCCACCCAATCGAACCGGAACCAATCGCTGTCGCCCCTTATTGCGACGGCGCTTAAGAACTTTCCGTCCCGACTTCGTTTTCATCCGAGAACGGAAACCATGCTTCCGCATTCGCTTTCGCTTTTTCGGCTGATAAGTTCGCTTTGGCATAAAATACCTCCTCTAATACAAGTGTTATAGCAAACGCGTCGATTACAAATCCAGACACGAATCACTAGATTTTTCCGTAATACCCCCGGAAACGCATGAGTTATTTATGGCTAGATCCATAAAGGGATATACCGGATAAATGTAAGTATCGTAGATGCCCTACACGAAAATCGCGCGGTTACCCGCGACGCTTGAGCTTGCTTTTATAAACACATCCGGTTACCCTAACAACAAAGATATTATACCTTAATGATCCATCAAGTCAACGTCCTCAGAATCAAGGAATTGTCACGATACCTTTAAGGAAAATCCGATGAATCACCGAAGCCTCTCTATCTATATCTATCTGGGTACTGGCCTGATCGTTTTTGTCATCCTCACCGGACTCGAAATCGAACTTGGAGAGGATCGGTCTTTGCTCGCTGTGATCGGATTTGATGATCTACAGGCTCTCGATCAAGCCTGTAAGGACGTTAGCGAGGAAGACGTGTACCATAAGCATAGTGTCACGGTCTCAGAAACACCGGAACGTCACCTGAGAGGAGTCAAAAATGAAAGCGATGGTCATCGACGAAATTGGCCCCGTGAGCGAGGGTCGGAAGCCTCTGGTCTTGCGCACGTTGCCGGATCCCAAGCCGAAGCCAAACGAGGTTCTTCTGGAGGTCTTGGCATGCGGCGTTTGTCATACTGAGCTTGACGAGATAGAGGGTCGCACGCCTCCGGCTCAGTTGCCGATGATCCCGGGTCATGAGGTGATCGGTCGGGTCATCGGTCAAGGCGACGACGCCACTCGGTTCGAAAAAGGAGAGCGCGTCGGCGTCGCCTGGATCTTCTGGGCGGATGGTGAATGCGAATTCTGTCAACGGGGGGAAGAGAATCTCTGCGAGTCCTTTATGGCAACAGGGCGCGATGCGAACGGGGGATACGCGGAAAAAATGACGGTCTCGGAAGAGTTCGCCTATCGGATTCCGGAGATATTCACGGATGTTGAGGCCGCCCCTCTGCTCTGTGCGGGAGCCGTTGGATATCGTTCTCTCCGACTTACGCAGCTCGAGAACGGCCAACGATTGGGATTGACAGGATTTGGAGCGTCCGGACATCTGGTTCTACAGATGGCGAAGCATAAGTTCCCCGAGAGTGAGATCTACGTCTTCGCCAGAAACCCTGACGAGCGTGAGTTTGCCCGCGAGCTAGGTGCGGTGTGGACCGGCCCGACGGAAGCTGAGGCACCCGAACCGCTCCACGCGATCATCGATACTACACCCGCCTGGAAACCTGTCGTCGAATCACTCAAGAACCTTATAGCCGGGGGACGGCTTGTGATCAATGCCATTCGAAAGGAGGCCGGGGACAAAGAGGAGCTTCTAAACCTGGATTATTCAACGCACCTCTGGATGGAACGAGAGATCAAAAGCGTCGCGAACGTCACCCGATCCAATGTCGAAGCGTGCCTTTCGTTGGCTGCGGAGATTCCACTCAAGCCGGAGACCCAAACCTTCGATCTGGAGGAGGCCAACCGGGCGTTGATCGAACTGCGTACAGGTAGGATCCGAGGGGCCAAAGTATTGAAGTTCTGAGCGATCAGCTCAAGACCAACTCCGATAGCTGGGGCCATGTCACGTGAGGACGCCGTAGCTTACCGAGTTGGATGAGCGCCTGTAACTGGTTGCGCCGTTCGAGGTACGCGACGAGTTCCCGCGCCCTTGAGGTGGACGTAGCTCCGCGAAGATCTTCATAATCCACGCCCAGATCATAACTGAGCGTCTTCAGCTCCTCATCATCGAACCGCTCGACCAGAATCTGCCGCAAGCGCACTGTGGCCCTCTGTGCCTTGTGCAGGTCAACGCCCTCCAACAACCGTTTGACGTTGACTCTCTGACGCAACCCGGGGGGAACGAAACTGCGCTCTCCCATCGCTTCCAAGTCTAACAGGTATTGATAATCAACGACAATATCTGGATGATCAGGCAGTGCGACCTTCTCCTCCACTTTCATCCCCGGAATCGTCTTATGAATGGTGTCGAAATGGTAGCGGATAATGCTTAAAAGCGTTCGTCGCGTGCGCTCGGGCCCTCGAACCCACACGTATACCCGCTTATCCTCGCGGTCGGATTGCACCAGCGCCCGATTGCCCTGATCGGTGACGACCGCGCCGCTGCGCCAATACATCGTCTTATACAGGTAGGGCTGCATCCGTACAATGAAACGGGAAATCACACTGCTTGGTAGCACATTATAGTGGTATTGAAAGGCCAGGGCGTCATTCCAATCACCGGTCACCGGTGCTTCTTTGCTCAACAGGTCTGGAACGAGGAATTGTTCGCCTTCGAGCCCCTCAAAGGCAAAACACAGCTCAAACTTACACATCATATCGAGAATGAACTGGTGTTTGTGACGGGGATAAGCGCGTGGGTCAAGAATACGGATCAAATCCTGACGTGCCAAAAGGCCCTTCCGCTCCATCAGAACGTCATCGTTGAGGATGCAATAAACCCCGCGAGTCACCCACTCCGGATTGAGAATATTCGTATCTTCGAGCCGCGGATCGTCCTGAAAGTTAAGCACAATGCCGAGATCGTGAAGGAAACCAATAAGCGTGCGTTGACTCTGAACATCCTTGATCCCCTTAGCCTCACACATCTCCCGATAGGTCTCGTAGGGAATGTAATCCTTTTGAAGCTGCTCCAGTTCTCGCTTGATATCAAACCATGTACTCAGCAGCATGTCGCGCAGGTGAGGCAATCGAGTCACTTCGTGCGCAATTCGAGCCTTGAGCTTGTCGATTCCAAGGCCGGTCGCACACGAGGTCTCCACGATGGCTCGAATTTGAGGATATTTGGACTGCAATCCACGTCGGTCGATGTCCAGCTTGGCTTGATCGATCTTGTTGCCCACCACAATCACCGGAGATTCTCCCCCAAAACTGCGGATAATCTTCAACCAATATTCCAGACGGTTCTCGTCTTCGCTCATCCGGGTGTCGAGGACTAACACGTAGAGGGTTCGGCGGGTCAAAAAGAACTGATGCGTCGCGTGCATAATCTCCTGTCCCCCGAAGTCCCAGACGTTGAGCTGCACACGAGCATCGTTCACCCGAATCTGCCAGGGTCGGATGTCAATCCCCTGGGTGGTGGACTCCAGGGGATCGAAGGCGTCTTCGATCAAACGGTTGACCAGGGAAGTCTTCCCTACGTTCGCTTGCCCCACGAGCACCATCTTGGCTTCGTTAAGTGGATACTTCCGACCCTCCAAGTGATCGAGGTAATAGCTCACCAGGGTCGGTGGATCCGTCGTTTTATTCAAGATTTCAGGGGGAATGGATAGGGGGTTGCCCGACAGATCGAGCTTCTCCAGTTCGCGAAGCGCTTTGATCTCATGGGGAAGGGACACGAGGTGGTTTTGATGAAGATCGAGTTGTCGAAGTCGCTTGAGGTGACCGATCTCCGGAGGGAGATGGGTCAGCGCGTTGTGATGCAGAATCAACGTAATCAACCGTGAAAGCGATCCCATCTCAGAGGGGAGAGTCGTCAGTTGGTTGTTATGTAACTCCACGTACTCCAGATTGCGCAAATTCTTGATATCGGAGGGGATACTGGATATGCGTGTGTGATCGATGATCAAATGCTCCAGGTTCGCCAACGACCATATCCCCGGTGGGATCTCGCGCATCCCATTCCGTCCCAGATTCAGCATTGTAAGTTGGGTAAGGGCGCCAACCTCCACAGGGAAGCGCAGAAGCGGATTCGACCAAAGCTGCAGTTCTTCTAACGCATCGAATCCGAGAATCACTTGCGGAAAAATCTCGAATCTGTTCTCCCGGAGATCCAGGGACGTCAGGTGCGCCAAAGCCACCATCTCCGCAGGAAGCGTGCTCAATTGGTTATCCCGGAGATCGAGTGTAGTTAACGATCGCAGATAACCGATGTTTGCGGGCAACTGCGTCAGATGATTATGGCGCAGGTCCAACTGTTGAAGATGGGAGAGCTTGCCAATCTCTGGCGGTAGCGCAACCAGATCGTTGCCGCTGAGATCAAGAACCACCAAGTCTTTCAACGTCTCGATCTCGGAAGGGAGACCGGTCAAGCCTTGGTAGCTCAGGTCTAACTGGGAAGTTCCCTGAACGCGAGCTCTCTCAATTTGGCGAAGGAGATCCTTGTCGGTCACCAGCCTGCCTTTCGATTCGAAAAAAACGTATCCCCACGCATCACGTCGCAACTACCTTATCCCATCTTTGTACCAACGGATGGCATCCCAATCGCCCTTCACGGCTAAGCGGGCCTGCTCAGGCCATGTTTCTGGATGGTGCGCTCGGAATCCGGTCGCATCGATCAAAACCTTAAGCTTGCTCGGAGACAGCGTGGCTAACTGCTCAAAAAGCTTGATACCGGCCGCGTTAAGCACACGTTGCCCTTTCTCACCCAGGCCCCAAAGCTGAGTCAGGTCGTCTGGATGCACCAACGTCCGTTCCTTGGGCCTCTCAATCTTGGATTTCTCCAACCGTGTTTTGCCGGACAGGGCCGAGAAGGTCTCGATCGCGGGTTCAGATGCGCGCCAGCGGTAGTCGTGTTCCAGCGCCTGCCGAAAATCGGCGAGGGTCTCATGCTTCCGATCGATCGCCCACTGATCCCCCATCCAACGATAGAGAAGACCGCATCGGATCTGCTGGGCATAGGGACGCTGGTTCCAACGGTTGATCTCAGCATAGACCGCACGCACCCACCCTACGTTCTGATTGATCCATCCTTGATCGTGTTCCCCAGCCGGGCGGTGGATATGATTGATCTCCGTGATATAAGCTGGCAGATTTCGCCATTTTGCAGGAATGCGCGCCATAAAAAGGCGGTATGTCTGGAAGTCATAGTAATGATCCCCGAGAGGTCCGTGCCCGTCGCCAAAGCGTTTTAGGTGCGTGACATAATCGGGGTTAGGCCCATGAGTATAGGCGTGCAGGATAATGCCATCCAGGAATTCGATTCTGTCCATCATCGTGGTGAAGTAATCCAAAGGACGCCATCGGACGTTATTGAGCCTCCGCATCGGCATATAGTTGAAAGGATCGATCGCCCCTGGGCAGACGATAGCATTCGGCAGTACCCACTTGATCTCAGCATAGGTGCGGTTGAACGCATCGGCATAAAGCTCCGGTGTGATATGTTCGATCGGATGCTCAAAACCACCGGGATGCTCCCGGGGGTTGTTCTGCTCGTTGGCAATCTGAATCGTCCATTGATAAGCCTGCGGCGAAAGCGTATCATCCTTGAGGTAGAGCTCAACCCAGCGTGCAGCAGCCTTGGCAAAATCACCGTAGAACTTGGACTCAGGCAGCGTCCCACCGGGCTCGTAACCGTTATTCAACCGGATGACAACACCGTACCCTCTGTGCACCCAATCCCAGAGACGGCGGCGAATCTCCGGGTCGACCCGGAGCGAGTGGGGATGGCGACCGCATATCTCCGTGAAAAGAATCCATCCCCGCTTACTCGTCTCGGCGTAGAGACCCCGAATCGCGTCACGGGTATGCGGGTCATCTCCGAGAGTGACGGCATGAATGCCGAAGATATGGGGTGAGATCCCCAAGGGAACCTCGCCTGCCTCCACACGACGACGGTCATCGTCTCCTTGCGGGCGCCGCACATACCATGCCGCAACGTATCCTCGATACTTGGCCGGTGTCTCTACGTGAATCCACGTCTCAAGGCGACCGACTTTTTGACCGGTGACGTCGGGCGATTCCAAGGACTGAAGCACCGTCTTATGAGGCATCCACCAGATCTTCTCGTAATCCGTCCCCGGCCCCGCGCGCAAGCGCAGGCCAAGGTCCGCGCTATCAACGACCACGAATTCAGTGGGGGATCCATCCTCGGGCTCAGGCACCACCGGCTCCTCTTCCGAAGCCAAAACGAGATACCAGGCCGCGCAGTACCCCTTCATGCCGGTGGAGGTCTGCACGTGAATCCACTCGTGGGGATCTCCGATCTTCCGCCGAACCTCGGAGGAAGGCTCTAGGGCTTTCAGCACCGTCCCATCCGGAAGGGATCCCAGTTTTTTGTAGTCAGTGCCGGGTCCTTCACGAATCTTGAGGGGCTCCTCGGGGCTGTCGACTTCCACAAACAGCACGGAGTCCGGGGTTTCATCATCTCCGGGTTCCGGTTCCTCGGCCGGATAGTCCACGTACCAGGCCGCGACATAACCCACAACCCCATCTGGTGTGCGAATCCACAGCCATTGATCCTCTTCACCGACCTTGGCGCGCACGAATTCTGCCGGCTCCAGAGCCTCCAGGACCGCCCTGTGATCCACACGAGCGATCAGACTGCTGTTGCGATAGGGACGTTCCCGTACGTTGAGATACCCGACAACAGGGCTCTCCACCTGAACGTTCATCGATCCCTCATCCGGTGGGTCCGGCAGCCACGGGCCTTCTCCCGAAAAGTCCATCAGATACGGCTCGGGATCGACAAGATCGTAGGGATAGCCGGTCTCCCCGGACAGCGTAGCGCCTTGACGTTTGAGGCTCAGATGAAGATGGGCTCCCGAAGAATTCCCGGTGTTGCCCGCCAGGCCGATAAGCTGCCCGGCTTTGACAATTTGGCCGCGCATCACCACAACCTCCGAGAGATGTGCATAGATAGTCTGATAGCCTCCCGCGTGCTGAATGCGGACCTGATTGCCGTAAGGCTTCAGTAAGGGATCGGAAAAACCATCCATTCTTACATCCGTGACAAGTCCATCGGCAGCAGCATAGATCTCAGACCCTTCCGGAGCTCTGATATCAACGCCCTCGTGACCGGGCAGGCCAAACTTGTTATAGAATCGAGGATTTTCCCCAAATCTCTGAGTAATCGTGCCGTATTCTGTCGGCCAGTGAATCCGGAAACTCATATCCTGCCTCCTTAACCCAAGGCTAAAGATGTGGCTGAAGTTATGGTATAGTCCAGATCCGGACAAAAACACTAAAGTCCTCATAAGAGATACAGTAACGCAAAAAGACTTTAGCTGTTGATGACCAGATCCATAAAGAGAGGTTACAGTTTCGTTACAACTTCAAGTATGAGAACAGTATACGCGCGGTCGATAATGAAGTCAAAAAGCGTTTATGCCACCTACAAATTCGGACCCAAAACACCAAACCTTTCCATAATACTCACCAGAAACTCTTCAGTCATTCCTGGCTATGCCGGCAAAACACGCCGTATGTCGGCAGAACACGCCGCCGGGTCAACGGTTGCCAGCGCCCTC
>CAYMAQ010000007.1:0-6877 GCA_964388385.1 uncultured Anaerolineales bacterium
GCGCTCTCTCGTGCGGGGGATTTTGATCGTGCCCTGCGGGCATTGGCCAACTATCTCCGCCTGGCCCCCAATTCCAAGGTAGCAGATCGGGTCGAGCATCTCTTCGCCAGCGGCTTGGACCCGGTGGAGGCGGTCCTCACTGAGAAGATGACCGGGGCTCAGATGCCGATCGAGATGATTGGAGCTGCCATTCAGATGTGGATTGAGTTCCGCATCGCCCTGGGGGAGGAGCCCATGCGCATTCCCAAGCCCGAGACCTGGGCGGCGGCGTTGGATTACACGGTACGGAAGGTCAATTTACGGGACGTCCCCTTGGAGAAACTCGCCACTTACTACGATGTCTCGGAGGATACCCTTCGCAAACACAATCAGACGTTGATCGATAAGATCGACGTGATGCCTTGTGATTACCGGTACTTCACCAGCGATCAAAACCCCCTCGACAAGCTGGTCGAGGCCGCGGAACTGCTCGAGAGGTTGGAAGCGCGGTTCAGCGAAGAATAGAGAACGGGTCTTCTCCACCTACCAAGTCCTGGTAACAGGTTCTTTGACAGTGTGAGTCACGTTGACGTCTGGCGGGGGTCTGAGGCCCCCGCCTTTATCGTTGTGGACCGGAGAACCGACAGGGAGGGAGCATCGATGTCAGAGAGGCACGACTGGACATCTGAGGAGGCGCTGCGGTGGGGGCAGCGCACACTCAGGGCTGTCACCGACCGTCCGCGGCGGGAGGCCGAGATTCTGCTCGCGGACCTCCTGCACTGCACGCGGGCAGCCCTGTTAGCGCACCCAGAACGCCCGCTTGCACCCACCGAGATCGAATCCTTCGTGAATCACGTCCGCCGTCGCGCTGCGGGTGAGCCGCTGCCCTACATCCGAGGTCGGGTCGAGTTCTTCGGTCTGGATTTCAAGGTCACCCCGAACGTTCTGATTCCCCGACCGGAGACGGAGATGCTCGTCGAACTGGGCCGCGCGTGGATAGAAAGACACCCCGAGGGCGGGGTCATCGACGTGGGCACCGGCTCCGGCTGCATCGCAGTAGCCCTTGCCGTCGGGTGTCCCGACGTACGTCTGTGGGCCTCCGACCGCTCCATAACCGCGCTGAAGATCGCCCGGCACAACGCACGGCGTCACCACGTCACAGAGCGGATCGCGTTCTGGGCCGGGGACCTTCTAACACCCGTACGCGGGCCGTTGGGGCTCATCCTCAGCAATCCTCCTTATATCGCACAGGAGACCTGGCCCACGCTCCCGATCTCAGTCCGACACGAGCCGAGGATGGCTTTGATCTCCGGATCCGATGGGCTCCACGCGATACGGCGTCTGCTTGCGCAGGCGGCGGACCGCCTGGGTGCGCCGGGTGCCGTCTACGTAGAGATCGGATACCAACAAGGAAACGCGGCCCGGAGATTAGCCCGGGCCGCGTTTCCATCCGCCGAGATTGCCATCCTGCCGGATTTGGCAGGAAGAGATCGTGTCCTTCAAGTCATTCGCAGAGGCTAGCCCGCCCACCGGATAAAGCCGGGCAAGAAACTCGTCACCGCCGATCTGTGATTGGGCAGAATACGAACCGTGTACCCGTGCAGACCACTCATCGCGCACTCCGCCTCTGCCGCAAAAACAAACCGCCCGCTCTCCAACGCCTCGACGACGTTCATGGTCACCGCCTCACCCTGCACAAGCTCGCCCCTGGGATTAACCAGGCCGACGTAGAGCTCGACGCAGACGTCATCCGGCGAAAGCCTACCCAGGTGCACCTCGGCTCGGGCGTTGAAGGTCTCGCCCACGTGAATCTCATCGGGCAAATATCCTTTGACATCGATCACCCGGACTTCACTCCATCCAGACTGCAGCCGCTGGCGCCACGCCGACAAATTTCGAGCCTCCGCGTAATCGTCCGCGGTCAATGCTCGCGTGCGTTCGAGTACCGGCATATAGAATTCATCCGTATACTCAGCGACCATCCGGTTGGTATTGAAGTAAAAGGAGAGCGAACTGATCGCGGATTTCATATGTTCAATCCAATGCCGGGGCACCCGTCCGGAACGATCGTAGAACGTCGGGATGATATCCCGCTCCAACAGGTCGTAAATAGCTCCGGCTTCCACCTTATCCTGGTATTCAGGATCGTCGTAAACCTCACCCCGACCGATCGCCCAACCAACCTCGGGGCGGTAGGCTTCATCCCACCAGCCGTCGAGGATTGACATATTGAGCACGCCGTTGGCAGCCGCTTTCATGCCGCTGGTGCCGCTTGCCTCGCGCGGGCGGCGCGGCGTATTGAGCCACACATCCACGCCCTGTAACAGGTACCGCGCGATGATCATGTCATAGTCCTCGAGAAAAACGATGCGATTGCGGAAAGTCTCCTGGCGGCTCAGCCCCACGATCTCCTGAATGAGCGCCTTTCCGGGATTGTCCCTGGGATGCGCCTTGCCGGCGAAGATAATCTGCACCGGACGCTCGGGATCGTTGAGAATGCGGGCGAGTCGGTCGGGGTCTCGCAGGATCAGCGTCGCGCGCTTGTAGGTTGCGAAGCGGCGTGCAAAGCCCAGGGTCAACGCTTCGGGGTCCAGGACCTCGGCGGCGGCACTGATATCGCTGGGTGAGGCGCCGCGTTGGCGCAGTTGCTTGCGCAGCCGCTCGCGGGTAAAGGCGACCAAGCGCTCGCGGCGGCGCTCGTGCGTGCGCCAGAGTTCATCGGGCGCGATCCGCTCCGCTCGCTTCCAGACCTTGCGATCTCCGGGCTCCTCACGCCAGCGCGGACCAAGGTAGCGATCGTAGAGCACCTTCATATCCCTGGAAAGCCAGGAGAGGAGATGGACGCCATTTGTCACGGGGCTGATCGGTATCTCCTCCTGCGGCACGCCGGGCCAGAGTCCCTGCCACATCTCGCGGGAGACCTTCCCATGCAGCTTGCTGACCGCGTTGGTGTAAGTCGAGAGACGGATCGCGAGCGTCGTCATACAGAAGGGCTCGTGATAGTTATAGGGATTCTCCCGACCCAGGGCCATAAAATCGTTCCAGGAAAGGCCCAGTTTGTTGGCGGAGAAATCCGAGAAATACGTCTGCATAAGCTGATTGGGGAAATAATCATGCCCGGCTGGGACGGAAGTGTGTGTCGTGAAGACAAAGGAAGATGAAGCAGCCTCACGGGCCTCCACAAAGGTCAAATCCTCCTGCTCCATCAGGTGTTGGATATGTTTCAGGCCCAGGAAAGCGGAGTGCCCCTCGTTCATATGATAAACTTTGAGATCGATACCCAGGGCTTTCAGGGCCTCGTAACCCCCCATGCCCAGGAGAATCTCCTGCTTTATCCGCAGATCCTGATCGCCTCCGTAAAGCTGGTCCGTGATATCCCGATCCTCAGGCCGCGTGTTCTGGGGAATATTGGTGTCGAGAAGATAGAGGGCAACCCGGCCTACCTGCACGCGCCAGATTTGAGCCGTCAACGTTCGGCCCGGTAGGTCAACCGCAACGGTCAGTGGCGCACCGTCCGATCCGCGCTCCAGGACGAGTGGGAGATTATCAAAATGATTGTCTTCGTAGGCTTCCTGCTGCCAACCGGCCTGATTCAGATATTGACGGAAATAACCCTGCTGGTAGAGCAGGCCCACCCCGACCAAGGGAAGGCCAAGATCGCTGGAGGATTTGAGATGATCGCCCGCCAGAATGCCCAAACCACCGGCGAAGATACTGAGACACTCGGTGATCCCAAATTCCAGAGAGAAATAACCGATAAGAGGTTGATCAGCCTTGCTGTAGGTCTGATCGAACCACGCAGCGTCCGCATTCCGCAAGTACGCATCGAGAGATTCGGACACTCGCCGGAGCTGCGCCACAAACCCCGCATCTTGGGCCAGATCATCGAGACGCTCCTGATCGATCATCCCCAGCATTCGAACCGGATTGTGTTTGGTCTGCTCCCACAGGTCGCTGTCCAACCTCAGGAAGAGTTCGATCGTATCATGGTGCCAGGCCCAGCGGAGATTGTACGCCAGATTCCATAAAGGCGTAAGCGGCTCGGGCAGCGACGGAATAATAGGAAATGTGCGAATTGGATTGGGTTTCATTAACATTCCTCCTTCTCAGTTCACTTGATTGAGTGATAAGCACAAGCCCCCCTGCTGCTTATCCACGATATTACCTTACCACAGAATAGGGTTGCAGCAACCTTTGTCATCCGCGGAGAGCAATACAATCACGCGGATGCCGCAGGAGCGACAGGTTATCGCGCAGATGAGAACAGAGGTCGTCGATATCGTTGAGCTTATCGAGGCTCGTGTTACAATGGAAGTCCATGCATATTCGAAAGTTGAGCCTGCGCCATTTCCGTACCTACGAGCATCTCAAACTTGAGCTTCCTGCAAAGCCCGTCTTGTTGTTAGGAGCCAACGCCCAGGGAAAAACGAGCCTGTTGGAGGCCATCGCGTACCTGGCCCTGGGACGCTCGCCCCTGACCCACCGAGACCATCACCTGATCCGCTGGGATGCCGTGGAGTCCGCGATGCCCTTCGCCCATTTGCGCGCCCAGGTCGTCCATCCGGAGCGCGAAGAGGCACTGGAGATCGCGTTGGAGTGGCGGACCCTCGCCAACGGAAACAGGCGGACCCAGAAACAGATCAAGATCGACCAGCGATCCGTCCGGCTTGCGGACCTTGCCGGACACCTCAATGTGGTCTGTTTTTTGCCGGAGGACCTGACGCTGGTCACCGGATCGCCCTCAGAGCGGCGCCGATACCTCGACGATCTCCTCTCGCAGGTCTACTCCACGTATATCGAGGTCCACAGCGCATATCGCAATGCGGTCTCCCGGCGGAACGCGCTCTTGCGGCATATGCGGGAACACGGCAGCGATCCCCTCCAACTCGTGCCGCTGGAGGAAAAGCTGGTGCGGATGGGGGTGACCGTCTCCATGTACCGGCGGCGCGTGATCCGTGAGTTGACCGCGCACGTCAACCCGCTCCATCAGGAGATGACGGGAGACCGGGCGTGGCTTCAACTCGGGTACCGACCGAACTTTGAGGCCTTACAACCGCCGGAGATCGACCTGGAGACGGGCGAACTGCCGCCCGGTGAGGATGAAGCGTCGCTCGATGTGGAAGCCCTCTATGACGCCTACCGGGCGAGTTTCCAGGCGCACCGTCAGGAAGAGCTCGCCCGGGGGCTGACCATTGTGGGACCCCACCGGGACGAGTTCAGCTTCATCTCGAATGGGCGGGACGTCGGAACCTTTGGGTCGCGGGGTCAGCAGCGGACTGCGGTATTGGCACTTCGTCTGGCGGAGTTACGGTGGCTTCAGAAAGCAACCGGCGAGTCACCGGTGCTCCTGATGGACGAAGTCTTAGCCGAACTGGATCGCGCCCGACGCAGTTATCTCCTCAACCTACTGGAGAACGTGGAGCAGACGATCCTCACAACGACCGACGCGGAACTCTTCCCCAGCCGGTTTCGCGAAAAAGCAGCGATCTACCGGGTTGCCGGCGGAGATGTGAGCGCCGTAACCCTTGAGGACGTCACGCCCGGCTCACCCTGGGATTGACTTAACGCTCCAGGCGGGCCAACGGCTCCAGCGTATCGGGGTGAGAGGGAATCCCCGGACTTGAAGGATCGAGTAACACCCACGATCCCTCCTGCTCCAGCGCCTCCAACGCCATAGAGACGTTGCTCATACACACGCCCCCATCGAAGTAGCGGTATCGCTGCATCACCGGCTTGCTGCCGTACCGGGGATTCGCTCGCCGCACAAAGAGAGTGAGTACGTCATCGCGTAGGAGGAATCGCCAGGGCTGTGCGTTGTCCGCGGAGGGGGCGCTCCGGGCCGCCTCGATGAGCGTGGTGACCGTCTGGGGCGGGGTGGTGGGGTTATCGAACGTGCCATCATAGAAGATCTCTTCAGCCGGCAATTTCCTGGTCGCGCCGGCCGCGCGCCGGATCACCGCATTGATCGTGCGACCGGCGATGTTCTCGGTGGGATAGCCAAAGATCAGAAAGGCCCCCATCTCAGCATCGCGGGACAATCTGAAACGGACCCGCACGTTCGACGTCCGGCCCAAGCTGCCGATGAAGCACGTGCTGACGCCCAATTGAGTCAGCTTAACAGCGATCTGCTCCATGCGGAAGCCGAGATCGACCAGAGGATGATCGGCGCCGATCATATAACCGACCAGGTAGTGAGGGGGGCTCAGGATACGCCCGTAGCCACCCATCGCGGCAATAAGATCCTCACCGGTCACCACGTCGCGGCGCATCACACGAAAGCGATTCGCGGGAATCAGCGGATTGACGTCCTCGACGATCGCGTCGACCTCAGACAACATCTCCTTGCCCAGCGGTTGATCCCGGTAACGCCGTACCGAACGGCGCTGCATAATAGCTGATAATAAGTCCATACACACTCTCCCCTACACGCATATCCAGTTGTGACAAAAAACGCCGGCCTTAAAAGGCCGGCGTCGGTAGTCGAGCTGCAGGACGGTCAAACCTCAGAATCTGTGACGAGTTGCTTCTTATAACGATAGACGATCCGCCCTCGCGTAAGATCGTAGGGTGACAATTCCACCCGCACCTTATCTCCCAAGAGAATCCGAATATAGTTCTTCCTCATCCGACCCGAGAGATAAGCCAGAATTTCGTGACCGGATTCCAATCGGACCCGGAACTGCGTACCGGGCAGCGCATTGGTCACCGTTCCCTCAACGGTAATTTTGTCTTCTTTCTTTCCACCCATCCTCTAAATCCTACGTCGTCCTTCCGGCGGTCAGCTCAGGATGCGTCCTCTTCGCCCTCCGGAACCTCGGCCTCTGAAGCTTCTTCCTCAGCCGACGCTTCGTCTTCAGGCGTTTCATCTTCGGGCTCCTCGTCATCAGACGCCTCGTCT
>CAYMAQ010000007.1:6977-8233 GCA_964388385.1 uncultured Anaerolineales bacterium
CTTGAGTTTCTTCGACCGCCGCTGCCTCTACGGCAGTATCCTCCGCGACCTCGGCGACGCCCTCATCCTCCACGGTTTCGATCACATCCTCTTCTTCCTCGGCCTCTTCGGCCTGGGAGGATGCATCGGACGCTTCGAGGTCCATATGGGAGACAACCCAGTTTTCCCATTCAATGGGTCGAACCTGACGGACGCTCAAACCTATTCGCCGCCGATTCGGCTCAATTCTGATAATTTTGACCAGGAGGTCCTGTCCCTGCTCCAACTCCTCACGTTGAGCGAAGTCCATGAACTCCGAGTTATGAAGCAGTCCCTCGACGCCGGGCTCCAATTCGATGAACGCCCCGAAATCGACGACTTGAGTCACCTTACCCTCAACCAGATCTCCGGGCGTGTAATTGACGGCCACCATCTCCCAAGGATCGGGCTTCAACGCCTTGATACTGAGGGCAATCCGCTCTCGATTCTGATCGACATTGAGGACCTTCACCTTGACGCGCTGTCCGGGACGATAGATCTCACCGGGATTCTCAATGCGGCCCCAGGATAACTCCGAGATATGGACCAGACCGTCAAGCCCACCGAGATTGACAAAGAGGCCGAAATCGGTGATCTGGCTGATCCGTCCGCTCCGGACCTGCCCGGCTTCGAGATCATCGAGCAGATCGTCCCGACGGGCCGCGCGCCACTCCTTCGCCGCTGCACGTTGAGAGAGAATCAAGCGCTGTCGGCGCCGATTGACCTCGATCACCTTGACCATGATCTTGTCATCAACCATCGAGCGTAACCGACGCTGCCGCTCCCCGGCGTTCCGGATGCGGTTAAACCCGATGATCTGGGACATAGGAATAAATCCCCGAATGCGACCGAAATCTACAGTCAGCCCGCCTCGATTAAAACCGGTGACCGCCGTCTCGTAGACTTCCTGTTCTTCCATCAACTTCTCGGCTCGTATCCAGTCCTCTTGCTCCAGGGCCTGCGAGACCGAAAGCTGAACGTTGCCGTCGCCGCTGTCGACACGGGTGACGAGCACGGGGATCTCTCCACCGACCTCGAATTCCATATCCTCGAGATCTCGGATGTCGCTGTTAGGGACAAATCCATCGCGTTTTCCGCCGACGTCGACAACCAAGCCGTTTTCACGGCGGTCGATGATGGTCCCATCACGGATCTCACCGCGTTTAAGCTCGCTCGAGGCTAAAGACTCCTCCAGCTGCTCCTCCCAGGAACCTTCAGGGGATTCTGCGGAATCCTCC
>CAYMAQ010000007.1:8333-34691 GCA_964388385.1 uncultured Anaerolineales bacterium
GAATCCTCCTCGGGTGTCTCTTGAACGGCCTCTGCCGCCTCGACACCGGCTTCTTCTGCCGCCTCGACACCGGCTTCATCGGACACTTCAGGTTCGGTCGCAGACGCGTCCACGACCACCTGTTCCTCCTCGGTTGTTTCCTGTTCCTCTGGCTGTGCTTCTAAATCTTTGGGGTTATCAGGGGTATTATTTTTCAATTCTTCCACTTCCGACTCCTATTCCGTCCAGTATTGCCTCCACAACCTGTGTGGCCAACTTAGACGGCCTACTAAACTCCGAGATATTGTATCATACCCGGAAGCAATGTCAAACGAGCAAAATGCGAACGCAATATGCTGACGCGCACGGTCGTTGATGGGTACAACCGGGCCGCTTACCTGACCCCAACAACGGCCTCCCCTCCATCGACAGGGATGACCGTTCCCGAGATCCACGTAAGGCGCGGATCTGCCAGGACGACTAACGTCTTGGCAACGTCCTCAGGGGTCGTCATCCGGCCGGCGGGGTGCTGGTCCTTGACCTGCGCGACCAACCGTTCATGGCCGGGGATCGCACGGAGGGCGGGAGTATCGGTCACCCCGGGCATCAGGCAGTTGACCGCCACGCCTTGGGGCGCCAACTCGAGCGCCAACTGACGCATATGCGCCTCCAGGGCGGCTTTTGCCGCCGACACCGGCCCGTAATGGTCGGAGGCACGTTCGGAGCCGAGGCTGGTCAGCGCATAGATCCGGCTTCCCTCGCCGAGCAGGTCCATGCGGACCAAATCCTGTGCCCAATAGACCAGACTGTGCGCCATCACCCGGAGGGTCATCTCCATCTCGTCCTCAGAAACCGCCTCTCCCGGTGTCTCAGCGATGTAAGGCTTGAGACTTCCGAACGCCAGGGAATGCATCATCAGGTGAAGGGTCCCCAAAGGATCGTTCCCCAGGATCTCGACGAGCTTACCCAAGACCCTCTGCCGCCGTCGTGCATCGGCTGCATTGGTGTTGAAGAAAACGGCTCTGCGCCCGGTTGCCTCAATATCGGCGATCACAGCCTCCGCTCGATCCCGTGTCGAGCGTGGGTCGAGATGAACCCCGAATATATTCATACCGGCCTCGGCCAGGGCACGCGCAGTCGCCGCACCAAACCCGCTGGAGGCCCCAAGGATCAAGGCCCAGCGACCCTCTAATGATGATCCATCCATCCATCATAGGTCTCCATCTCCCTCTCTGCTCTGCCAGCCGCATCGCTATCCATCACGGAGCATGCGCTTGGGCACGATACATATTGTGCCCCATGCCTATATGCCCTGCTTGACAAACCAAACCTGACAGAGACAGGCCCTGTCAGGTTTATGCGGCCCTCCATCCGGCGAGGATGGAGCAGCATCACGTATCGAAATCCGACCCCAGCTCCATGCCGCCAGGGGCTCCCATGCCGCCCCCGCCCATCGGGCCGTCCTCGCCCAGAAGGTCGGGCATCTGCTTTTCGATCTCCTCGGGATCCTGACCGGACTCCAGACGGTCGATAACCTCTTCGAACTCCGGGCCAAGATCGCCCGCTTCATCTCCCATCTCGTCCACCATCTTACGCATGAACTTCCCCATACTCTTGGGGTCGTTTTCGTCCAGATCGCCCCACGCAGAGGGATCAGCCAGGTCTTCCATACGGCTTTCCTCAGACCGGACGACCCGCACCCGGGACACTAACCGGTTGACCTCATCACTCCCGCAGCGTTTGCAGACAATTCTATCCTCTTTGACGTCAGAAAAATTGCGCCAAAATACCGAGAACCGTCTACCACACGCTTCACAGCGATACTCGTAAATTGGCATTTTTTTCTCTCCTATTCCAATTGTGGTATAGTTAACCCTGAGTGCTCTCAATTCGTGCGCGCCTCCTTGGGCGCTATCACCTGTCGTCCCCTCTCTATTCGGCGTCCGTGCCCGTTAGAGGATTCAGGCGATCACATTATAATGGGAATTACGGTCAGGAGCAAACTTATGAACGATACATCCACGACAGTCGACCCGTACAATATGCAGCCGCATCCCCTGTTACTCGTGATATCCGGGCCTTCGGGCGTTGGAAAAGACAGCCTGGTGAACCGTTTGCAGGCGCGCGGCGTGGACTTTCACTTTGTGGTGACCGCAACGTCCCGACCGCCCAGAGCGGGGGAGAAGGAGGGCGTCGATTACTTTTTTGTATCCCAGGCAGAGTTTGAGAGCATGATCGAGGAGAATGAGCTGCTCGAATATGCCGTCGTCTACGGTCAGTACAAAGGCGTCCCGAAGCAACAGGTGCGGGACGCTCTGGAGAGCGGGGAGGACGTGGTGATGCGCCTGGACGTTCAGGGGGCAGCGACGGTCAAGCAGTTAATTCCCGGAGCGGTTCTCCTCTTTATAAGCGCTTCCTCAGAGGAGGAACTCATCCAGCGTCTGCGGCGGCGTCAAACAGAGGATCATCTCCAGCTCCAGCGCCGTATCAGAACAGCCAGAGCGGAGATGGAGCAGATCGACCGATTTGACTACGTGGTCATCAACCGCGACGACGAGCTTGACGCAGCGGTCGACCGCACCCTTGACATCATCCACGCTGAACACGCGCGGGTTCATCCGCGCCGGGTGGAACTCTGATGGAGATGGAGGGAGGGACAGACAGCACTCGATTTCCCGATCCCAGCCGACCTGCGCCGCGACTGCGACTGCCAACCCACACGGTCATCGTCACGTACGGGCTTCTGGTCCTTAATGGGTTGGTGTTCCTCGCCGACACGCTCCTTAACGGGCGGCTTACCCAGCTGGGCGCCCTTCTGCCGGCATGGGTGGGACGATATGGTGAGTGGTGGCGGCTGATCCTGGCAGGTTTTTTGCACGCGGACTTGCTGCACATCGGCTTCAATCTGTATGCACTCTATAATTTAGGGCGGTTATTGGAACGATTTTACGGCCCGGCGCGTACGCTTATCGTCTATGCCCTCTCCTTGATCGGATCAAGTGCCCTGGTGCTCCTGCTCTCGTCGCCGGAGATTCCGACGGTGGGAGCGTCCGGGGCGATTATGGGGGTGTTAGGGGGCCTGTTGGCCTATTACTGGCGCTACCAGGATATGCTGGTCGGGGGACGAAATTACCTGAGCCAACTCATACGCCTGGCCCTGATTAACATTGGGATTGGGCTCTTACCGGGGATCAGTATGTGGGGACATGCCGGCGGATTCCTCACGGGCTTGGGTGCGGGGTGGGCGCTACATCCGCGCTACACCTATCAGGGGGGATTCACCCCCGAGCTCCGTGAGCAACCTCTCCCGTCAGCGAGCAAGCTGGAGGTATTGGGGATCCTCCTAGTGGAGGCGGTGATGATCGTGCTCGCCCTGGGGTGGCGCTTTTAATGAACGGCCCTATGGATATCAACGTGGGTGATGTCGTCGAACTGAGGAAAGCACATCCGTGCGGGGGGACGACGTGGCGTGTACTGAGAGTGGGGCTCGATATCGGCTTGGAGTGTACGACGTGCAGCCGATACGTACTCGTGCCCCGGCGACGTTTTGAGCGCAGCGTCAAGCGTTTCATATCACGAGGCGAAATATCGTCATCCGACGACTCGGACGCTTGAGGAGGAAAAGGTTGAAAGGCGAGAGGACTGTGTCGCGGCACCTGAATGACCCCCCGGCTGCACGTCGTTTCCTGTTTCTTTTTTCAGACACCGGGGGTGGGCATCGGGCATCCGCACAGGCGGTGAAAGATGAAATGCACTATCTCTATGGACCCGCAGTCTCGATAGAGATGGTCGATGTTTTTATCGAACTCGATCGCTGGCCTTTCTCAAATTTACCCAAGTGGTATCCGGCGTTGGTAGGGCTCAACGGCATTCCCTGGGGTGTGTGGTTTCATCTCTCAGACGATCTCAAAAGGGTCGAGGCGATATCGAAACTCCTATGGCCTTACGTGAGATCCTCGTTTTGCGAGTTATTACGAGCGCATCCGGCGGACGCGATTGTCTCGTTTCATCCGGTGCCGAATTACGCCCTGGTGCTATCATTACAGGCTATGGGATGGCGCACGCCGATGGCTGTCGTCGCGGTCGATCTGGTCACCGTGCACGCCTGCTGGTTCGCGCCCGGCATCGACCTTTATATGGTCCCAACCCAATCCGCAGCAGAGCGGGCGCTTCACTGGAGAGTACCCGCACAGAACCTTGAGGTGACCGGGATGCCGATTCGACGGGGCTTTGTCGACGCGATGTCCCTTTCCCAGTCTGCGGCTCGCCACCGACTGGGATTACCTCGCGAAAAGCCGGTCGTGCTGGTGATGGGTGGCAGTGAGGGTATGGGTCCGCTGCCGGACGTCGTTCGCGCGATCGGAAAGCGAACGCCGGACATCCATCTGGTCGCAATCGCCGGCCATAACCGCGAACTATCTTGCAAGCTGCGGGAGTTGGCTCTACCCGCCGGTCTACAGGTGGAGGGATTCGTCTCAAATATCGCATTGTGGATGCGCGCGGCAGATATTCTGGTCACAAAGGCTGGCCCCAACACGTTAGCCGAGGCGTTTGTCACGGGGCTGCCGGTCGTGCTTTACACAGCGCTGCCCGGTCAGGAAGAGGGCAACGTGACCCACGTCGTTGAAAACCGCGCCGGTCTCTGGACGTCCGAGCCTATGGAGACCGCTAAAGCCGTCGAACGGCTGATTCGGAATCCACAGGAACGAGCCGCGATGGCAGCGCGGTCTCGCGCGCTCGGCAAGCCCGGCGCCACCGCGCAGATCGCGCGACATATATCGAATCTGGTTATGGAACCGATGCCCTGGTATGTAACATCCTGGTCACCCAAGCATACCTCGTGGGTCTATCCCTAGAGATCGATGCCTTTTAGGGGCCTGTGACTGGACGACGGGTATTGAAACAGCGTCCGGGGCTCTTCACTTGGATTGAGCTGACATATTGCTGACATATTAAGGAAATGATGAGAACAGAGATTCACGGATTTCTGGATCACCTTGAATACGAACGGGGTTACGCGGAGAACACCCTTGCCGCCTACGAACGGGATTTACGGCAGTTTCGCCAGTTCCTGGAGGATCAGAATGTGAGCGCCTGGGTTACGCTGGAGCGTCAGGACCTGGACGACTACATACCGGCGCTCCAATCGCGGGGGTATAAGGCCTCGACCGTCGCTCGAAAAGTCGCGTCCGTGCGGTCATTCCTAAAATTCCTCTTCGCCGAGGGCGTTATCAAGCCGGCGCTGATTGACGACTTCCACCAGCCTAAGATCGAGAAGCGGCTCCCACGCGCGTTATCACTGACCCAGGTAGAGCGACTGCTTGAAGCAGCCTCCATGGAGGAGACGCCGCTGGGACTGCGTGACCGGGCGCTGTTGGAGATCCTCTACGCCACAGGGATGCGGGCGAGTGAAGCGCTCAGCGTGAAACTCAACGACCTGGATCTCGTATCCGGAACAGTGCGGTGCATGGGAAAGCGGGAGCGGGAGCGCATTCTCCCGCTCTATCCCGAGGCGGCGGCCCATCTGAAGCGCTACCTGGAAGCGGGGCGCCCCTTTTTGCTGCGCGATCTCGGTGAAACGGCCCTTTTTCTCAACAACCAGGGAAAACCCTTGACACGACAGGGTATCTGGTTCCTGGTGCAGCACTACGCGCAGGCCGCGGACCTGCCCGAATGGGTGAAACCCCACACACTGCGCCACACATTCGCAACCCATCTGCTGGATGGAGGCGCGGAGTTACGAGAAGTTCAGCAGTTGCTCGGTCACGCAAATATTACCACGACCCAGATCTACACAGAGGTTTCCAGTCGGCGGAAGCGTGAAGCCTATGATCGGGCGCACCCGAGGGCGTTCCGAACGGGACAAGAAACCGATATCCCTTACAATGATAGTGTCTATGATAAGGAGAGTACTGAAGATGAATGAATCCACGACGCATCCATATATCACCATGGAAGATATTCAAAAGACGGTAGCGGACGTCCGGCAACACACCGACCTGGAGCCTGAGGTCGGCCTGATCCTGGGTTCCGGATTGAACCCTTTGGCAGAATCCGTCGAGGACGCGGTGACGATCGCATTTGATGAGATTCGACGGTTTCCCGTATCTACCGTCGAGGGCCACCAGGGACGGCTCGTTTTGGGCACACTGGAGGATACCCCTGTCGTGGTGATGCAGGGCCGGACCCATTACTATGAGGGGTACAGTATGGGAGAGATCGGGCTGCCCATCCGTACGATGCGCCTCTTGGGCGCGGAGACCCTCATCGTCACGAATGCCGCAGGGGGTCTCAACATGACGTATCGGCCCGGTGAGTTGATGATCATCCGGGATCACATCAACCTTATCGGAATGGCAGGCCTGAATCCCCTGCGAGGGCCCAACCTCGAATCGTTCGGCCCTCGCTTCCCCAGTATGAACGGCGCCTATGACGCTGAGCTGCGCGAGTCGGCTCGAGAGATCGCCCTCAACGCCGGCATTCCCTGCCACCAGGGAGTCTACATCTGCCTGGCAGGCCCCAGTTTTGAGAGTCCGGCAGACGTTCGCTTCCTGCGCCTCATCGGCGTGGATGCGGTGGGCATGTCAACCGTGCCGGAGGTCATCACCGCACGGCACAGCGGGATGCGGGTACTGGGCATCTCCGGTATCACCAACACCCTGATCGGTGAAGAGGGCGCACCGCCGCCGAACCACGAAGAAGTCCTGGAGGCAGGCGAGACGTTAGTTCCCCGGCTGGAGACGGTTGTGCGAGGGGTGCTCGCGCGTCTATGATCGTTATTTTGGAGTGGCTCAGCCAACAGGTCATCTGGATTTCGCTGGTCTGCCTCATCGGCGCGATCGCGTATGCCGTCACGGCGATCGCCGCCCGGCGGCGGCGGGATCGCGCCCAGTTCACGCTGGAGCGGCAGGTCTATCATCAGCGGATGTCCAGGTCGCTGCTGGTGTCCGGATTATTTCTGACGCTGGCGGCTGTCATCTTCTGGGTGAGCCTCTATTGGGCGCCCCCGGAGGAACCCACCACCGACCGGACGCCGACGCCGAGCAGCGGACTTTACACGCTCACCCCATCCAGTGGCAACACCACCGTGCTGACCCATACGCAAGCACTGACCGATGTCGTGGTCTCGGCTCCTGAGGTAGGAACAGCGACGCCGGTGCTGACCCCCACGCCGGTGCCGGAAGATGTCATGTTGCCGGACTGTCCCAATCCTGGAGCGCAGCTCACATATCCGGTCGCCGGAAGCGATCTCTCCGGCGTCGTAGAAGTCGAGGGAACCGCTATCGTCAACGCGTTCTCCTATTATCGGTTTGAGGTCGAGTTTCCCGGCTCGAACGTGCCGAATTTCATCTCCCAGTACGACGAACCGGTTGAGAACGGCAGGCTGGGCACTTGGGATGTCTCTAACCCTACCGTTTACCCGCCGGGCGGTCCCTATCGCTTTCAACTGGCGGTGGTGGACATCTACGGCAATACGACGACGTGTACGATTCCCGTAAACATTGCGGCACCCGAGACAGAATAAGGAGGAGACCTTGCTCATTCGAAGAGTCCGTGACGGCGATTGGGACGCGTGCCTGGAGATTGACCTGTCTTATGAGACGGAATATGCGTGGCAGATGGATACGGCGGAGCGCACGTCTGAATGGAGCGCCAACTTCCGTAAGGTTCATCTTCCGCGTCGACTTCGGATAGAACATCCGATCCCAGAGGCCTACAGAATCAAGCATTGGACGGCAGCCGACCAGATCCTGATCGCAATCGACCACCGGGAAGTTATCGGCCTGATCGCCATCAATCTCGATTTGATCGAGCACCAGGCCCGGATTTCGGACCTGGGTGTCGCGTCCGATCACCGGAGGCAAGGGGTGGGCACCGCGTTGCTAAACCGAGCGACCGAGTGGTGCCTGCGACAGCGGGCTACCCAACTCGTGCTCCCCTGTCCGCTCAAGGCCGAACCCGCCATCCAATTTGCGACCCAACAACGGTTCAACTTCGGAGGCTTCCAGGAGGACTATTGGCCAGACCACGAGGTCGCACTCTTTTTCTACCAAAGACTGCGGGGTTAGGGTTGGATCTCAGAATCGATCATTTTTCGTGTCCCAGGTGACGATGGATTTCTTTGAGTTTCTCGCCAGGGCGAATGACGTTCTCACTGCGGGAGTGAGCGCGACAGCGTTTGCGCTCGCCCTCTACCTCTTTTTCTATAATCGCAGCAGCCGGGTCACCCAGGCCTTCGGAGGATTGCTGGGCTGTGTGATCGAGGTCTACCTTATGGATCTGCTGCTCACCAATATCGAGGGGGTCGAACAGGCCGGTATCGTGTTAAGGCTGCAGTGGATTGGGATCGCCTTCACGCCGCCGTTCTATCTCGAGTTTGTGCGGTCGATCCGGCGCTCCGTGCGCCGGGATCACTTCCCTGCCTGGCTGCGCCCGATCAGTTTTCTCTTGAGTGGGGCGGTGGCCCTGCTGGCTCTGGTCACGAACGTCGTGGTGACGGATATAACCCGAGCCGCAGGCGTCTATCATTTACAGCCCGGCCCGCTCTTCTATCCCTTCGCGTTCGTCTTTGTGGTGGCTGCCATTTGGGGCCTGCGCGAGACCCTTGATGCACGGCAACTCTGCTATACGCACACCGCCCGCCGTCGTATGGCCTATCTCTCCATCGGCTTTATCGCGCCGGCTATGGGGGTCTTTCCCTATCTGTTGCTGGCGGGTTGGCCGGCGGAGGTCATACCCGGTGGGTTCCTTCTGATACTCGTGGTCATCGGGAACGTAGCCGTCGCGACGATGTTGGCCTTGATGGCCTACAGTGTCGCGTTTTTCGGCACCCTGACGGCGGACCGGGTCATCAAACACCGGATGGTGCGGTTCTTGCTCCGGGGCCCTTTGACGGCTATCCTGGCCTTGATCGCATTCGGGTTGGGGCTGATGGTGGAGCCGGCGTTAGGCCTCGGGGAGTACAGCTTCTCCCTCGTGGCGATGGCGGGCGCGGTGATCCTGACCCAGTTGGGAGTCGAACTTTCAAAGCCCCTGATCGATCTCATGCTCTACCGGGAGAGCGCATTGGAAGTCGCCCGAGTTCAGGAATTGAGCCAACGACTCTTGACCACCGCCGACCTCAAACAGTTCCTGGAGAATGTCCTGGCGGCGACGTGCGAACTGCTCAGAAGCGGGGGAGGTTTTCTTGCCATCCTGGAAGACGGCGCGCTACGCTGGGAGATATGGTGCGATCTGCGGCTCTCGCCGGACGAGGTCAGAGAGATCCCTCTGACCCAGGTGGTCAAGCGGCAAGAGGGCAATCAGTTCATCACGTGGGATGGGTATTGGGTTATCCCTATCTGGGACAAAATAGCCCAGGATCTTCTGGGGGTGATGGGGGTTAAGGCACCCGATGCAGAGGCGCCCCTGACCTCAGCACAAACGGAGCGCCTGGAACAGCTGCTGCTTCAGGCGTCGGCCGCGCTGGCAGATCGCCGTTTACAGCAGGCGGTCTTTGAGACGTTCACCCCTCTGCTTCCCGAGTTGGAGGATATCCAACGCCGGGGGGGGATGCTCCGATACGAGGGCGAATCTGCGGTTGGCTTTTCTCTCGTGCAGTCACCGGAACTTCCAGAGTGGGTTCACGATGCGCTCTCACACTACTGGGGCGGTCCCCGTCTGACGGAAAACCCTCTTCTGGAACTGGAGGTGGTGAAACAGGCAGCCAACAAGCATGAGGGTAACACGATCAAGGGACTGCGCACAGTCCTGGCTAACGCAATTGAGCAACTGCGGCCCGACGGTGAGCGGAAGTTGACAACACCGGAGTGGTTATTATACAATATCTTGGAGATGAAGTTCCTTCGAGGCCAGAAGGTCCGCCAGGTCGCCATGCGGCTGGCGGTGAGTGAATCCGACCTCTACAGGAAACAACGGGTCGCCATTGAAAATCTGGCGGACATTTTAATCAGGATGGAAGAGGACGCTCAAACTGGCGGATCATAACGAACATGATGAGGACGAACGCGTTAGGTCTGCTCTATCGGTGAAGAGGTGATGGTTATGGAACATTATGTCCCGGCGTACTGCCCTCCTTGCGAGCGCTATTGGGGAGCGACCCTGGAGGAAGGCCCGGAAAGCCCCAGCGGCGTCAGCGAGCCGTGGGAGTGGGTTGAAGCCCCTGACGTCCCCATGGAAGTGTGGGACGAGGCCCGAATGCTTCAGAAACGACACAAGGTGTTGGATCTCACCGTGGATGGGTTCAATCGCGGTGGATTGATCGCCCATTGGGAGGACATCGAATGCTTCATCCCGGCGTCCCATCTGATCGATTATCCATTTCCGGCCGACCCCGTCGCGCGGGAGGAATGTTTCCAGACCTTCGTCGGTAAGACGCTCCGGCTTTGCGTGATCGAGGTTGAGCCGGCGCGCAAGCGGCTGCTGCTCTCAGAGCGACAGGTCCCGGAGTGTGAGGTGGAGGAGCCCGAGTGGCCCGATTGGTTATGTATCGGATCGATCTGCAACGGCACCGTGACAAGCTTGCGCCCTTTTGGGGCTTTTGTCGATATCGGCCCGATTGAGGGGATGGTCCATATCTCTGAGATCTCGTGGGGACGTGTGCGGCATCCGCAAGATTTCCTGGAACTCGGGCAGGAGATCCGGGTGAAGATCCTCAACGTGGATCTCGAGCACCAACGCGTCGGCCTCAGCATCAAACGCCTGCACGAAAACCCCTGGGATTCGGTGACCTCGCACTTTCATCCGGGTGATGTCGTACCGGGATCCGTTGCCAGTGTCGAACGATTCGGGCTGTTCGTCGAATTGATGGATGGGATTGAGGGTCTGTTACACATCTCAGAGCTGAATGCGGTACAGAGCTCGGAGACGCTCTATCGGGCGTATACGACGGGTCAGGACATCGCGGTCCGCATTCTGGATATCAAACCCGACGACCATCGCATCGCGCTGACAATCGCCGAACGAGAAGGGTAAAATGTCCAAACGCACCTATCCTATGGCCCGGCCCCGCAAGTCGTCGCGCAGAAAGCGACAAGCGAAGGCTTCAGGGGGTTGGCTACAACGGTTAGGCCTTTACCTCGCCAACTGGATCTCCGGACCGGCAGGACGACAGGTTCTGGCGCTCACGTTGATCGCGAGCGGACTGCTTTCGCTGGTGACAATTGCCGGCCTCAACTCCGGCGCGCTGATCAATGCCTGGGCGCGATTCCTGGTCCAGCTTTTCGGCTGGGCCGCGTACCCGGTGGCTGCGCTCGTAGGGGCCCTGGGACTCCTGTGGCTGCGACATCTCGTCCACCAGGCGACGGCGTGGCGTTGGCGGCCCTTTGTGGGTTTCGAACTCGTGCTGATCGGCCTTCAGACGCTGACCTTTGTTTTTATCAAGCAGAACAGCTGGCACCTCATCGAAACCGGTCGCGGCGGCGGGATCATCGGTTGGGCGCTCTTCCTGTTTTTCAGTGATTACTTCGGCCCTCTGATCACCAGCGTCTTTATGGGTTTCGTCGTCCTGTTGGGTCTGTGTCTCGCTTTTGATTGGACGGCCCAGGATTTGAAAGAATTCGGGCGACGGTTGTCTGAGGTCTGGACGGCGCTTCAGGCCGATTGGCGTGAGCGGGCAGCCCGGCGGCGACGCGTGCGCGCGGCGCTGCGCGCAGAACAGGCCTCCACCCGGCAACAGGTCGGCAGCGGCGTGCAGATCTCTCCTGTCGAAAAACGCGAGCCGCAGCCCGCCCCTGAGGCCGCGGCGGAACCTGCCACGCCGCCTTCAAAAAGCAAGCCTCGAATCCGCAGGCGGCAATCCTCATCCCAAGCCCCCCGGCGCTTCGCACCGCTGTCACTTCTCCAGCCCTCGCAGACGACCGGGGTCGACCCCGAAGAGATTGAACGCAAAAGCAGGATTATCGAGGAGACGTTGGAACAGTTCCAGGTGCCGGTTCGGGTGACCGAGGTGCGCAAAGGCCCAACGGTCACGCAGTTCGGTGTCTCACCGGGCTACGTGGACCGGGGAAGTGGATCGCGCCAACGCAAGGTCCGGGTGAGTCAAATCTCATCCCTGGCCGATGACCTGACCCTCGCCCTGGCAGCGGAGTCGCTTCGTGTGGAAGCTCCGGTACCCGGACGGGCAGTGGTGGGCATTGAAGTGCCCAACTCCAGGATTAGCCTCGTGACGCTCCGTGCCGTCTTAGAGAGTGAGGCCTTTGAGAAGTGCGGAAAACCGCTCTGCTTCGCGGTGGGACTGGATGTCGACGGATCTGCCCGGGTGGCGGATCTCTCACGGATGCCCCATCTCCTGGTCGCCGGGACCACGGGCAGCGGCAAATCCGTCTTTATTAAAGCCCTGGCAGCCAGTCTGGTGATGTACAACGCCCCGGAGACGCTGCGCCTGGTAGCGATCGATCCGAAAATCGTGGAGCTCAGCCACTTGAACGGGCTCCCACACTTGTTGGGAACCGCCGAGTCGGACCTTGAGGACAGCCTGCGGGTGCTCCGCTGGGTTGCGCACGAGATGGACCGGCGGTACAAGCTCTTTTCTGAGGCTGTGGCCCGTAACCTCGACGATTACAACGCCAAGATGATGCGCCGGCGCCGAAGAATGGAGAAAGATGAGCACCGGGAGCAGGATGAGGAAGGCCCGCTTCCCCGCATCGTCGTTCTGATCGACGAGCTGGCCGATCTCATGATGTCCGCACCGGAGGAGACGGAGCGCACGCTGACGCGCATCGCGCAGATGGCCCGCGCGACCGGCATCCACCTGGTGGTCGCGACCCAGCGCCCCAGCACCGACGTCGTCACCGGTCTGATCAAGGCGAACTTCCCAGCCCGGGTGAGCTTTGCGACGGCTAGCGTGGTCGATTCCCGCGTGATCCTGGACACAACCGGGGCCGAGTCCCTGTTAGGGCACGGAGACCTGCTTTTCCTGCCCCCGGACGCCTCCGCACCGATCCGCGTGCAGGGATGCTTTATCTCCAATGCGGAGATGGAGGCCATTATCAGGTTCTGGCAGCACGAGGAGGGCGCGACACCGGCGAAGGCCCCCTGGGAGGTCATCGCAGAGACCCAGGGCCCGGAGAGCTGGCGCATTGAGGGGATGGATGAGGACGCCGACCTGTTGGAAGAGGCTCTGGCCTATGCGAAGAACCACGGCAAGATCTCAACCTCAGGGCTCCAGCGCAAACTGCGGATCGGCTATCCCCGCGCGGCACGGCTGATGGAGCAGATGGAGGAGATGGGCATCGTCGGCCCCCAGGTCAGCGCCGGCCGCAAGCGCCGGGTGATCTTGGGCGAGGATGAATTATAGATCGAACTGTCGATCCGTTTTCAAAGATGCCCTCTCAAGACATCCCCGGATCACTCTTTCTCGTAGGGCTTACCATCCGCAGCCGGAGCCCGTGACTGACCAACCACCCCGGCCAGGACGATCATCGTGACCAGATAGGGGGCCATCAGCAGGAATTGCGAGGGGATTGGCACCCCCAAAATCGCCAATCGAGTCTGAAGGGAGTCGGCAAACCCGAAGATCAGCGAGGACCCAAAGACGCCCACAGGATTCCACTTGCCGAAGATCATCGCAGCCAGGCCGATAAACCCCTTCCCGGCGGTCATCAACTCATCGAAACGGGCGACAGAGCTGAGCACCAGATACGCGCCGCCCAAACCTCCCACCATCCCACCCGCAATGACGTTGACGTATCGAATTTTGAAAACATCGATCCCCAACGTGTCCGCAGCACGGGGATGTTCGCCAACAGCGCGGGTCCGAAGACCCCACCGCGTGTAAAAGAGCATCAACTGAATGCCGACGATGAGTAGAAACGTCAGGTAGATGACAAAGGTGTGATCGAAGAGCGCCGGTCCAAGAACGGGAATTCTGGAGAGCAGGGGGATGGAGATGGGCGAAAAGGTGGAAGGCGAGTTCAGCGCTGCGTTCCTCTGGAGGTAACGGGAGCTGAAATAACTCGTCAGTCCGGTCGCCAGAATATTGATGGCCGTCCCGGCGACGATCTGATCGACCTTGTACTTGATCGCCATCACGGCCAAGAGCGTTGCCATGAGCGCACCCCCCATCAGGGCGGCAAACAGCCCGGCCCAGGTGCTGTCAGCGATGCTGCCGATGAGCGCGGCGAGGAAGGCGCCGGTGAGCATCATCCCCTCAATGCCGATGTTGATCACGCCGCTCCGCTCACAGAGCACACCGCTCAATCCGGCCAGGATGATGGGCATCCCCCGCAACAGGGAGGACCGGACCAATCCGGAGACGTTGATCGATCTGTCTCGCGCGGCCCAGCTCAGGAAGCCGATCACAAAGAACCCGGCGACGAGCCCCAGCATCACGTCGGAATGCTCAAAACCCCAAACCAGCTGCCAGGCCCCGGCAAGGGCAGCCAGGGCTGCCATCACGTAGAGCGCCCACCGCGTGGAGAATGTGACGTCTCCTAACAGATCACGTCCCTCCTGAGTCGTGGAGAAGCTGAAGGTCGTCTGCTGGCCCGGCGCCGTACCTGGGAGGAACAGCGCGAGAATGGCGACAGCGAAGAGCAAAAAGACAACCCCTATCATCGTGGCGCGTCGTTCCGTCCCAGACCTTGACGTTTTAGTTGCGGTCATCGGTAGAGATCTCCTTGGTTATATCTCGCCCCATCCTCGGGTAAGCGTAAGCTTCTCCTCCCCTGCGGTCTCGGGCACACGGTAGAGCCTTCGGATAATCGCGGGGGCGGCGATGAAGACGATGATCAATCCCTGGATAATAGAGGTCAGATCAACGGGAACCTGGGCGACTCCTTGCATATTCTGCGCTCCCGCCTGGAGGGCCCCAAAAAGCAGCGAGGCGAGAACCACGCCGAGAGGGTGGCTTTTTCCCAGCAGCGCCAGGGCGATGGCGTCAAAGCCGTAACCCGAGTAAAAGGCGTTGGGCATAAAATGGATGACGCCTAGGATATCCGTCGCGCCAGAGAGGCCTGCCAATGCCCCGCTGATCGCCATCGTGATGACAATCGTACGGGGCACGTTCATCCCGGCGTAGCGCGCTGCGTTGGGGCTCTTTCCGACCGTGCGGATTTCGTATCCCAGGGTTGTCCGGTAGAGCAGCCACCACACCAGCCACGCCGCTCCCAAGGCCAAGAGAAAGCCGAGATTCAAGCGGAACGAAAGCTGATTGGGGAATAATTGGGGCAGATACGACGACGGCTCGATGGTCGGACTGACCGGTCGGCCATCGCCGCGCGCCATAGGTCCTCCCACGTCGAGCATAAACTCGGCGAATCGGAACGCGATATAATTCATCATAATGGTGTTGATCACCTCGTGAGCTCCGGTTTTCCCCTTGAGGTAGCCCGGAATGGCAGCCCAGAGGCCGCCGCCCACCATGCCGGCGATCAGGGCCAGGGGCAGATGGATAATCTGAGGCAAGCCCCGGATGCTGTAACCCACAAAAACGGTGGTCAAGCCGGCAATGAAATACTGACCTTCCGCACCGATGTTGAAGAGCCCGCCCTGAAAACCTAACGCAACCCCCAATCCGGCGAAGATATACGGGGTCGCAATGCGGAGGGTCTCGGTCAGGGGGTAGATCGCGCGCAGGACCTGCCTGGAATCTCCGCTGAAGATCGCACTCACGATCCGGACAGGACTGCCGAACGCACCGGTGTAGAAAGCGCCATAGGCCTCACCGATAACGACAAAGGCCCGGATAACGCCCTGACCCACCCCGGCACGGAACGCCTCATAGACCGACTCATCGGTAAAGACAATGACCAACGCCCCGATGATCAAGGCGGTGATGATGGCAAGTAAGGGTATCGAGATATCTCGCAGGAGACGTTTGAGCGGCCCCCATCGGGTGGGAGTGGCGTCCTCTGTGTGCTGCTGACCCGCTTTTTTGTTCATCAGTGCTCCTTCACGCCAAGGCTTACCGTACGTGATCTTCCCAAAACCTAACGGTCATCGGAATCCTCATCCGACTCGTCGCCCGAGATACCCGCCATCAACAAACCCAGCTGCTCTCTCGTCGCTTCTTCCGCTGGCACGACGTCCATAACCTTCCCCTCGTACATCACAATGATCCGGTCCGATAGGGACATCACTTCGTCAAGCTCCGCCGAGACGGCAAAGACCGCTGTGCCCGCATCCCGCATTTCGATCAACTGCCCGTGAATGTACTCAATCGACCCCACGTCCAGGCCCCGGGTCGGCTGAGCAGCGATGATCAACCTGACCGGGCGGCTGAGTTCGCGCGCCACGATGACCTTCTGCTGGTTGCCGCCCGAAAGGTTAGCTACGGGAGTGAGCGGATCCGGAGTGCGGATGTCATACTCGGCGATCAATCTCTCGGCTCGCTCCCTAATCGCCCCCTGTTGCATGACGAGGCCCCGAGCGTGAGGTTCAACATAGTAAGTGTTCAGAATCAGGTTGTTGGCCACAGGATAGCCAAGAACCAGGCCGTCCTGCTGACGATCCTCCGGTATATGCGCGGTACCGGCTTCAGTGATTTTCCTGGGTGAGGCTCCCGTCAAACGCTGTCCATTGATCGTAATACGTCCATCCTGCACGGGCCGTAGACCGGTCAGCGCTTCAACCAGTTCGGTCTGACCGTTACCCTGAACGCCCCCGACGCCCACAATTTCACCGGTGCGCACCTCAAAGGAGACACCGTCAACGGCGACCTTACCCTGATCGTCTTTGACATAGAGGTTCTCAACAGCCAGGACCGTCTCCCCGGGCTCTGCGGCACCTTTGGAGACGTGGAGGATCACATCCCGCCCGACCATCATCGAGGCCAGGCTCCGTTCGTCACTTTCCGCCGGCGTGGTCGTGCCCACAACCTCCCCGCCCCGCAACACAACGATGCGGTCGGAAAGCTCCAACACCTCTTTGAGCTTATGTGAGATGAAAATGACCGACTTGCCCTGGGAGACCAGGGATCGGATAACCTCGAATAATCTCTCGACTTCCTGGGGGGTCAGGACGGCGGTAGGCTCATCGAGAATCAGAATATCAGCGTTACGGTAAAGAAGTTTAATAATCTCCACCCGCTGCTGGATGCCAACCGGCAGATCCTCGATGACGGCATAGGGGTCAACCTGCAGACGATACTGCTTGGAAATCTCAGCGATACGCTGCGCGGCCTTTTCCCGATCCAGAACGACACCGTTCTTGATTGACTCCATACCTAACATGACGTTCTCGGTCACAGTAAGCACCGGCACCAGCATGAAATGCTGGTGGACCATCCCGATGCCCAGATCGATGGCGTCGTCAGGGCTCTCGATATCCACATGCTCACCCTGAACGTAAATTTCGCCCGCATCGGGTGCGTAAAGTCCGTAGAGCACATTCATCAAGGTGCTCTTTCCCGCGCCGTTCTCACCCAACAGGCCCAGTACAGAGCCCTTTTGAAGCGTCAAATCGATATGGTCGTTAGCCAGAACGCCGGGAAAACGCTTCGTAATCCCCTTGAGTTCCAGAACAGGCGGCATACTTCCTCCTTGAGCCAGGCCCCGCACCCATCATTGACGTGCAAAACGGGAGAAGAAACCGTGCGGTTTCTTCTCCCGGAGACGCATTGGAATCCTTAGCCGCCCTGGGCAGCCAGATAGGCATCCCAGCCGGTATCGATCTCGCCATCGATAATACCCTGGCGGATGGTGTCAAGTTCATCCAGGACAGCCTGATCGACAGCGCCGTCGGCGACGCCAGCGAGGCCCACGCCCGCGTTCTCAAGGGTGCCCACGTAGTTCTCACCCTGGAAGCCCTGGAAATCCTCAGACGAAGCGACCTCGATCGTGTCAAACACGGCGTTATCGATGAACTTCATCACGCTTGTCAGGATCACGTCCTCGTACTCGGGGGCGGTGAGCGTCCAGTTCGCGTCCACCCCGATCACCCACGCGTTACCGCTAGCCTGAACTGCCTGCGCGGTGCCCAGCCCGACCGGGCCGGCGACCGGCATAATCACGTCCGCGCCCTCGTTGATGAAATCCTCACCGGCGCTGCGCCCGTCCTCGGTGGATTCAAAGTTACCGACGAAGAGTCCGGTGCCCTCGTCTGTGTTCCAACCCAGGACCTCGACATTGGTCCCGTGCTCCGCGTTGTAGTAGTCCACCCCGCCCTCGAAACCGACCATGAAGATCGTAACAGTGGGGAGCTTGATGCCGCCGAAGGTGGCGACCTTACCGGTCTGGCTTGCGGCTGCAGCGACATAACCTGCCAGGAAGCCCGCCTCATCGGTCGAGAAGGTCAGACCGCGGACGTTGTCGATGGGGGGATCGAATGCGAAGTCGACGATGGCGAAGCCGGTATCGGGATTGTCCTGCGCAAACTGTGCCGTCGCGTCGGCCAGCAGGAACCCAACGGTGACGATCAAGTCGGTATCCTGATTGACATACTGGGTGAGGTGGGTCGCATAGTCCGTCTGCTGATCGGATTCCAGGTAGGACCCCTCGATGCCCAGCTCCTCCTCGGCGCGCTGCACGCCGTCCCAGGCGAGCGCGTTGAACGACTTATCGTCAATCCCGCCGATGTCGGTGACCATCCCGACCGTGAACGCATCGCCCCCACCTCCGTCGCACGCGGTAAGAGCGATCGTAAGGGTAAGGATAACGGCTACCAATGCTGCAATACGTTTATTCATGAAGCTCCTCCTTGAAAGAACGATAGGGTGAAAAATCAACGTGTCTCATTCATGCATGTTCATGTTGCGACTTCATCAAGGTGATCGAGCCTTCTGGATTCGGCTCCTACTTGCTCGCAGGATATAACAGATTCCGGTGCCGACCTCCTTTCGCCGCATTGAAAGTACGTGCGGACAGCGGGATACCCCTAAATTTGGACACTTTTCTGCTTCAGGACACCAAAGACGTGCTGCTAGCGTCGGAGTCATCCCACGGTGTTTGAGGTTCCAGATACTTGCAACAGAGTGGGGACCATAAAAACCTTCATCAGGCTGCGAGCCCATTGACATCCAGTCAATGATCGATCCGTTGCAACCTACTGTAATACACTATTTATACCCCACACTTCAAAGATGACAAACTGTGGGGGCGCTGAGGCCCGTCTTTCCCTGCCGTCAATCGCTTGGCGCAGCCGCCTCCGCATCACGCGAGAACAGAGAGTGCGCGGTCTCCTCGACGTCAGGGGATGCAGTCCTCTCTCGAGCGTGGAAGGACAACGCATTGCTCTCTTCATCCAGATCCACATCGATGTCCGTGCCCTCACCGAATTCGCCGCGCAGCAACTGGATGCTAAGTGGGCTCTCGATGGCCCGTTGAATCACCCGCTGCAAGGGACGCGCACCGAACTGGGGATCGTAACCCCGCTCGGCGAGCCAGCGTTTACTCGCTTCACTCAAAAAGACGCGCAGTCCGTGCTCATCCAGACGCCCCTGCAGCTCCTGCATCTGCAGATCGACGATCTTGACCACGTCATCCAGAGTCAGGGTGTTGAAGATGATAATCTCGTCGAGCCGATTGAGGAACTCGGGCGGGAACGTATCCTTGAGCGCGGAACGGGTCTGCTGTCTCTGCTCTTCCTCCTGCGCCCCCCCGCCCAGCGTAAAGCCGAGTGCCCCACCACGGTTCTGATAGTGGGTGCCGACGTTCGAAGTCATAATAATGACGGTGTTTCGGAAATCGACGGTGTGACCCTGACCGTCGGTCAGCCGTCCCTCGTCCAGAATCTGAAGCAGCGTATTCCAAACGCCGGTATGGGCTTTCTCAATCTCATCGAAGAGCACCACCTGGTAAGGCCGTCGCCGGATCGATTCGCTCAACTGCCCGCCCTGGTCGTAGCCCACATAACCCGGCGGCGCGCCAAAGAGCCGTGAGACCGTATGTTCCTCTCGGTATTCGCTCATATCAACCCGAAGCAGCGCATCCTCATCGTTGAAGAGGAACTCTGCCAGCGCCTTAGCGGTCTCAGTCTTCCCGACGCCCGACGCGCCCAGAAAAATGAAGGTGCCAATGGGCCGTCGCGGGTCCTTGAGACCGGCGCGGGCACGACGGATCGCGTCCGCGATGGCACGGATCGCCCGATCCTGTCCGATAATGCGGGTCTGGATAACCTCCTCCATCCGTAACAGCTTATCGGCCTCTTTCTCCAACACCTGAAAGATCGGAATCCCGGTCCATTCAGAAACCACCTCGGCGATGTCCTCGGCTTCGACGGTCTCATCAAGTTCATGATGGTTGAGCCATTTCTCACGGCGCGCGTTGAAGATCTTATCGAGCCGCAGCCGCTGCATCTTCGCCTCGGCCGCGCGTTCGTAATCGCGGTTATTGCCCGCCGCCTCCTCCTCCACGCTGAGCCGATTGATCTCCGATTCCATCCGCTTGAGATCAGGGGGCAGCGTAAAGAGCGCCACGCGCAGCTTTGCCGCAGCCTCATCCATCACGTCAATCGCTTTATCCGGCAGATTGCGGTCGGTCACGTACCGATGAGCCAGGCGCGCGGCTGCCACCAGCGCATCCTCGCTGAAACGGACCTTATGATGGGCCTCGTAACGGTCTCGAAGCCCGTTGAGGATCTGAATGGTATCCTCAACCGAGGGCTCATCCACGAAGACCGGCGCAAAACGGCGCTCCAGGGCGCTGTCCTTTTCAATATACTGACGGTACTCGTCCAGCGTCGTCGCCCCGATGCACTGCAGTTCACCCCGAGCGAGGGCCGGCTTGATCATATTGGACGCATCAAGCGCACCCTGGGCGTTACCGGCTCCAACGACCGTATGCAGTTCATCGATAAAGAGAATGGTCTCCCCCTCCGCACGTTGGAGCTCCTCCAGGATGGACTTGAGCCGCTCTTCAAACTCGCCGCGAAAGCGGGTGCCGGCGACGAGCGCCCCGAGATCCAACAAAAGCAGCCGTTTGCCCTTCAGGATCTCCGGCACGTCGTCTTCGGCGATATTTTGAGCCAGGCCCTCCACAATCGCGGTCTTGCCGACGCCGGCCTCACCGATCAGCACGGGATTGTGCTTCGTCCGCCGTACCAGGATCTGGATCACGCGCTGGATCTCCGTCTCGCGACCGATCACCGGATCCAGCTTATGCTCCCGGGCCAACTGCGTCATGTCCCGACTGAAGCGTTCCAACGTCCGCATCTGGGACTCGCCCTGCTTGCTCGTCACCCGTTGCCCGCCGCGCATCTCCCCGATGGCCTGGGACAAGCGTTCGTGGGTGAGAGCATGCTCGACCAGGAGGTTAGCGACCGGGGAGTCTTTCTCCTCACTGATCGCCAGGAAGAGATGCTCGGTGGAGATGTACTCATCCTTGAGACGCGCAGCCTCCTCCTGGCTGAGATCCAGGACCCTCTTGACCCTCGGGGTGATAAAAACCTGCTGTCCCCCCCGGGCGCCATAGATGCCGGGGCGCGGATTGTTGCGAAGCAGATCGTCCAGCGCCTCGGAGACCACAACGGGATCGGCGCCGAGATCGGTAATCAACTCGGGAACCGTGCCATCCTTTTGTTGAATCAGCGCGAGAAGGAGATGCTCGATATCGACCTGACTGTGCCCGTAGCGGGTCATCAACTCCACAGCCCGCTGGGCCGCTTCCTGGGCACGCTCCGTAAATCGATCAAAGCGCATCATAGATGAAATCCTCCTGTGTCGAACACTTTGCTTTCCAGATAAATGTCACGCTCGCATCAGGATTGGCGGCTCCGATAACCCCCCAGGGCCGACCGGGCCGCAGCCTGTTCTGCAAGCCGTTTGCTTGCTCCACGCCCCCGACCCGCGATCTCATCCTCAACCCGCACCTGGGCCGTGAACATCTTGGCGTGATCGGGGCCCTCTTCACGCACGATCTCGTAGACCGGCGTCGCCCCCACCTCAGCCTGGGCCCACTCCTGGAAACGAGATTTGGGATCGACGTAAGCCCTTTCGGCCAGGATAGCCTCCGCCTGCGCTTGAAACCAGGGTTCCAATCGGGGCCAGATGGCATCCAATCCGCCGTCAACGTAGAGCGCGCCGACGGTCGCCTCCAGGACGTCACAGAGATTTGCCGCACGATCGCGCCCGCCCCCTTCCTCCTCCCCACGTCCCAATCGCAGCGCGGATCCCAGGTCGAGTTCTCGGGCAAGGTCTGCCAGGGTAGTCGTGCGCACCAGCGTGGCCCGAAGGCGGGTCAACGGACCTTCCGGGAAGTTCGGATACGTGCGATAGAGCCATGCCGCCACGAGGAAATCGAGCACGGCATCACCGAGAAACTCAAGTCGCTGATTATGATAGGTATCCCCGCCCTCTTCGGGGTGCTCGTGGGCATAGGAGGGATGGGTCAGGGCTAACTCAAGCAGATCCGGTCGCTGAAAATCGTAGTCTAGATTGTCCTGGATGATGGAAAGGGAATCCTCACCGTCACTCATACATGCGCTCTCCTGGGAAGACGTATCAGATGGGCGAAATGCCCATGAGCATTATAACAGACTCAAGGGGCATGGGTAGATGGAGAGACGAAAGTGTCCAGGCGCCTATCCGGCAGCGCGGAGATGATCGATCGCGGTTTCAAAAGCCTTCATAAGCTCAATCAGATTCCATATGCCGGGGTGCCGTTCGTTCAACGCCCCCAGGGTGGCATAGTGAGAGTCCAGGGCAGCCGCGACGGACTCTCCCTGGTCGGGCACATCATCCAACGTCTCCGGTAGGCCGCTGACCAGCAGCAGTGTCTCTTGAATCAGGCCATCGGGAAGGGTGCGCCCGATATCCAGCGTCGCTCGAATCTCATACACTCGATTTTCCAGCAGCCGCAGCTCCACCGCACACCGGCGCGACTGGGGGGTCAGGGAGAGCATCAGCGCTTCAGCACGCCGCTCCAGGGGATAGAGCGGCTCCCCGGGCAAACTGTCGCCCTCGGCAACCACGACACCCACGTACCCGCCCAAAAAACCGAGCAATAACACCAACGCGAAAGCAGGAAAGCGTATCAGGCGAAAGAGACGACGCCGTCTCTCGACGCGCGGGTCGGTAGGACAGTCCTGCGAATGGGCGAGAACCCGCTGCCAAATCCGTGCGCGGACGACCTCGCTGGGCTCCCCCCATTCCAGGAGCCGCTGCCTGACGTCCTCGGCAAACGCATCCTGCCCTGCTGTCTGTGTCCCATCAGACTCGCGCCTTTTCAGCCACTTGACCATACGTCACCTCACGTGAGGGCATCGTCGGTCACCCTCATCCGTTCACGTTATTCCCTCGACTCGTTGAAATCCTCGATGCGCTCGATCACCTGCCGCATCTTCTCGAGCGCCCGTCGGATCTTACTCTTGACGGCATTGGCGTTACTGTTGACAATCGTCCCGACCTCCCGATGGGTCAGGTCCCCTACGAATCGGAGCAGCACAGCATCCAACTCTGCAGGCGTCAGGTACTCAAGCGCCTGTTGGAGGCTCTCATATCGAAACCGATCGTCAGGATCATCACCCGTCGGATTGACAGCCTCCCGCACCTCGATCAGGGATGCCCGCCCTTCATCACGGCGCTCGGCTTGACGGTAATAGTCAGCCAATCGAGCGCGTGCGATGCGAAAGAGCCAGGCGCGAAACGGCAACCCGCGAATCTCATATCGCCGGATACTATGAAGGACACTGACAAACACCTGCGATGTCAGATCTTCGGCGACCATCTCGTCGCCCGTCCGGTAGAACATAAACCGGTAGACAGCGGCGACGTGTTGCTCGTACAAGGCACCGAGGGCCGCCTCATCCCCCTGACGCGCACGTCGAATCAGCGCGTCCGCGTGCCCATCGTAGTCCTCGTCCTTATCGTGTTCATCGTCGTGAGGATGCATAAAGACACCTTATGCCGGTCTCAACTTTACGGATCCTGCATGGTCGCCAACGCAACGCACCCTCATATTATATATCGTAGAAATGACCCGTCTAGGTACGTTGACTTGAGCACGGATCGTCCCAATCATTATTACAGGTCTGCCATCCGCTCGGGTTCCAGACCCAGATCCCACCATGAGAGATTCCGGAAAGGCCCCCAGGTTGCTGATACGCTGAAGTCTGTTAAAATTAGAGAACGGTTAGAGAACGGGTATGGGGACGCGGAGACGCTTGGGTGATTCATGATCAGGTTCATAAAAGTCGACGTATCCTTTTTCTTTGTTTGTGCGATTTAACTTATGAAGCCGGTGAGGTCTAAATTACCTTTGATTATACCGACCGGCAGGGATTGAATCGTTGACTCCAAGATCCGCGATCGTGACGATCCGGTCGCATCGTGTATCTGGAGATGGATGGGAGGTCGCCATGGGTTCAAAGCGTCCAATGCATAATAGTCTGAGACGGTGTCTATTGAAGCAGAAGCAGGTCAGGCAGAGGTTGGTCGGGCAGAGCCTGGTTGAGTTCGCACTCATCCTCCCCGTGCTGCTCGCCGTCTTTTTTGCCATTATCGACGGTGCGTTTCTCGTCCAGGGCTACCTGGCTGTCAACCACGCCGCCCGCGAAGCCGCGCGATTTGCGGTCTCTTACCAACCTAACCAGGGCGAGTGTTACGATTACGACGGCGACGGCAATCCCAACAACGACGCTTGGCCATGGTGCACGACGGACACCGGGGAATCGGAAACAGCGTATCATACCCGCCGGGTCGCCATGATCAAACAGATCGCGGTGGATTCGGCTATGGGCTTGCGAATGAGCGACGTCTATGCCGACACCTCCTCATACAGCTGTGAAAGCTGTGATTCCACGGTTGATCCAGGGTGTGATAAAACAACGTACCTCGGGGACAGCACCGAGCCCGGCATGCTGGCGGTCTGTGTGGCAGGTTTTCCCGATTTTGAGAGTGAGGAGGAGGAGAACCACCCCGGCCTCCAAGGGCTGCCGGTCAAGGTGACGGTCATTCATAACGTACCCCTGGTGGTATTCGCCCCCCTGACCCCCAACGCCAGCGTCAAAGTGGGGGGCGGCACCGAGATGGTCAACGAGGGGATCCAGGTAGGGTACGGCAACAAACCGCCCCCGGCCTTCAGTCCTCCGGGGGGTGGCAGCGGTGACCCGGGCGACCCCGGGGATCCCGAAGATCCAGACCCCGAGGAGACCCAGCCCCATACCCTGGTCCTCGATCCGGATACGGTCACGAAAGATCTGCCGGACAACCCCACGGCGACGTTCATTGCCACCGTCCGTAACGAGGACGGCGATCCCCTGCGGGGTGTCCGCGTAGCCTTTACGACCAACGGAGGCAGCTTCTCCTCGGAGGAAGCCGTCCAGTCCATTCACATGCATACCACGTCCAGCGGTCAAGCGGTGGTCCAGTTACACTCCACCGTGCCGGCTGAGGCCCTTGTCAAGGCCTGGGCCGACGGGAATGGGGATATGATCCTGGACGGCAACGAACCCTTCGACGAGTCGACTGTCGAGTGGGTCGGCGGAACCTTCGAGATCGCGCTTAGCTTTGACACCGCCTATAATGCCCTCCCGGACGAACGGGAGCACGGCTTCTATGCGCACGTGACCTCGGAGGGGGCCGGCGTAGGCAGTGCCCCGGTCACGTTTAAGACCTCCCCGGAGGGGGGGGAGAGCTACGCCGGAAGCTTTGAATACTCGGGGGCCGGCGACGAAAATCGGATGACGGTGGTGCGCACGAACACCGAGGGCCATGCCGTCACCTCGATCTACGCCAACCGCCCCATCACGGCGAACATCCAGGCGTGGCTCGATTACAACAGCAATGGGGTTATCGATGCCGATGAGCCCTATGACACCGCCACGAAGATCTGGGAGATTGCAGGCCCCTACCTTGTCGTCTCCAACCACGAACCCTTCCCCGAGGAGGTGGTTTCGCTTTGGGTCCGCGATCATCCCGCAGGCCCGACCTCGATTCTGCTCTGCACCCTCGACGGCGCTGGAGCCAGCGTGGTCATCGACGATTCACTGGATGTGCCCGCCGATACCGGGGATGTCGATGTGGATCTCGAAATTCCGATGGACGCGATCGGGCAGTATCAGGTTGAATCGCACACAGGGTCGGTAGACGCAACCGCGTGTGGTGTGGAGGCCACACGGGTTGCCTATTCCGCGCCCATCGAGATCGCGGACACCCCGCCGGATCTGATCATCGCCAGCGTCATCACACCATCCCTGGAGACCATCAGGCCCGGCGTCCCCATCACCTTGCAGATTGTGGTCTCTAACACCGTGCCCGTTCCGGTCACCACCGGCCCCTTTGGGATCGATATCTACGTGGATCCCGGCGGCGAACCGGCCCCGGGGCGCATCGGGGAGGTCAAACAGTGGATCACGACCCTGGGCCCGATGGAGAGCGCAATCATCACCGATTTCGTCACGCTCTACGAGGCTGAGAATCACGAGCTGTGGGTCCAGGTGGATACCATGAACTACGTGGATGAGGGCCTGACCGGCGGCGAAGAGAACAACGTGTTTGGGCCGATC
>CAYMAQ010000007.1:34791-43915 GCA_964388385.1 uncultured Anaerolineales bacterium
ATCGTGGATGACTTCGAGGTCTGCGAGCCCACAGGCTATCAAGATGCGACCCCGCCGACCGACCTCGCTCACATTCCGGGGTCGGTCCAGTGCGAGGAGATCCTCTACGTGCCCGGCTTCGAGGGGAACCCGGAGACGGTCTTCGAGTATTGGAACACGGGCCGTGCAGGAACCTACGATCGAGGATCTGAGGCTTTCTATCGGGGCAGCTTCTCGATGCGATTGCACGCATCCCTGGGTGCGGCGCCGTGCAGCGACCCCAACAGCTACCTGGACCCCTATCTCTACCAGACGGTGAACATCCCAACGGATGTCTACTCGATCAGCACCCTGGCGGTGACCGGTCACTACCTGGTCCAGGGCAGCCACCTACCGTGCAGCTTCCCCAACTCACCGGATGGGGACGACAAGCTGCTCTTCAACTTCAAGGAGACGGATGGCACCACCGTCTACACCGGGACGATTCTGACCGGCGGCGTGGTCTCCAACACGTGGAGCACAGAGACGCTGAGCCCCACGGACTCCGTCGATCTGAGCTATTATCAGGAAGAGGAAGTGATCCTGCAGTGGCGGGGTACCCACGATGGAGATTTCGACGGCACCTTTTTCTATCTCGACGAGCTCTCCGCCGAGGTCTGTACGGCATGGCCGATACCGGAACACGTGTCGGGGATGGCGGCCATCGGGGGACGAGCGACCACCCGGAGTATGAGTGGGAAGACGATCGCGGTGGTCGGGGCCGACGTCTGGGCCTACCTGCGCGGGAGCACTCAATCGTATCACACGCGGACGCTGCAGGATGGCAGCTTCCATTTCTACAACGTTCCCCCCGGAGAGTACGTGATCTATGCCGAGGGCCTCTGGGGCGGTGAGGGAATCCGCTATGCGACGGTCAGCCTGAACGTGACCGCGGATGAGATCAGAGATGATCTTACCCTCTTCCTGGAGTGAGAAGACGTGTTACACGAATGCGAATGGACGCACAGGGTTAGCGGTTATGCATCGGCGTAGGCTTATGCTTCTCAGCCTGATCACCGTCGTTTTGGCGGTGCTCACCGCCGTCTTGCTCATGGCCCAGCGGGGCAACGGCGCCCCGGCGGTGCCGGTCCACGCACCCTATCCGACCCCGGCGTTGAGCGCAAAGAAAGCGCACAGGCTGCTGCAAAGGTGGGCCGGGGATTGGGCCGGGGATGCCCAATGCGTCACGACATCGATCTCGCTCGTGAAAGATGAGGAGAGGAACGCACCCTGGAGCTTCCTGGTCTACTCGCGCGAGCGAAAACGGATCGCCGTCGTCACGGTTATGGGGTCCGAGCTCAACGTTTTACGGGAGCAGCCCGCGGTCTATCCCCAGATTGGGATCGATGCCCAATCGTGGACGTTGGACAGCGATGCGATTCTTGAGCGGTGGTGGCACCGGGGAGGCAGCGAGGCATGGACCCAACCGGATGCGAAAAGCTTGCACGTACGCTTGAGCACGGAGAGAGACACGGTCGTCTGGCGCATCAGTGTACTCGACCCCCGGGGGGAACCCATGGGGTTCTGGGAAATGCGGGCCGATTCCGGCGAGCCCTTCTCCAACTGAGATGGGCACAGCGCCGGTCTGACGCAGAAGGAGGGACCTCTCAATGAGCGTGTTAAAAAAGGACACAAGGAGCGTGGCGATGAGCGACAACCGTAAGGGACAGGCGCTGGTGGAGTTCGTGCTGGTCCTTCCCTTTTTGCTCTTGCTGTTGATCGGATTGGTCGAGTTAGGGTACGGATTTTACGATTATATGGTGATGGCAAACGCCAACCGCGAGGGCGTGCGGCTCGGATCCCGGGGCCGCTTCGAGGATCAGGCGGTGTTCCAGCGGATTCTCATCGCAGGGGGGTGGAAAAGCGGCGGAAACGAGCGGATTCTGCAGACGGTGGGGCCCGACCGCAACCTGGGGATTATCCTGACCCACGTCCCCATCGAAGCCGACGGCAATATGGGCGCGGTCACGCACAGGGTCACCGGCACCATTGCGCTTCCGGACGGCAGCTTGGGAACCATCAATGAGGACTTCTCCAGGGTGGGCGAGGCGGATATTGAGCGTTACGCCGACGAAGTCGCCCCCCTGACCAAAGTGATCAATGAGTACCGGGAGGATCACGAGTACGAGCCCCAGCGCAACGAGATTGTGATCGTCGAGACGTTCGTCGCGCACTCGATGCTCTTCGACTTCGACGCCATTCTGCCGCTTACCGACCCCATGTCGTTTTATTTCCGCTCGGTGATGCGCGTGAGCCGGGATTCGAGTGTGGATTAGCGTATTCGACGTTATCCAGCAGCACACGTCGATCCGATGTACGGGGGTGCACCTATGCCCTTATGGAATTCGCAGATCAATCGGTTGGAGGCTGAGCATATGGAGAAAAAGACAGTGAAACAACGGGGACAGAGTCTGATCCTGGTCGCGTTCGCGATCTTCGCACTGATTGGATTTGTCGGATTGGGGGTCGATCTGGGGATGTCCTACATCGCCCGGGTGCGGATCCGGCGCGCGGTCGACGCTGCGGCCCTGGCTGCAGCCAGCGAGCTGCCCCTGGAGCGTCTCGCACACGTGCGGGCGCTCGAATATCTGGCGGAAAACCAGTATGATTGCGGCTTGGAGGTCGGGTCGGGCGCGGTGCCCATCTGCAGCGCGGGCGACGCCCGGGTGGAGATCAATCAAGCCGATGAAACCGACGATAACGGGCGGGATGCCTATTTTTACACCACCGGACCGGACGCAGGGGACGCGGGGTTCGTCATCCAGATCGATACCTCCGAGTTCGCCGACGTCCAGGAAAGCGAGAAACTGCTGGACTCCGCAACCCGGATCCGTGTGAGCGTCAGTGAGAACGTCAGTCTCTACTTCATGAAGATCTTCGGCTTCGATTCGGTGCCTATCTACGCCTCGGCGGTCGCCGAGAACATCAGCGACCTCGACGTGGTGCTGGTCTTCGATCGATCCGGCTCTATGGAGTTCGACACCCGCTGCTACGGCTGCTGGACGTCGACATCTGGCAAAGAGTATCCCGACGGGACGTACTGGTTCCTGCCCTGGAATGACGACGATGACGACGGGGTTCCCGCTCACTGTGAGGGCAGTGCCCCCTACGAAGAGGGCGGCGACAAGTATATCGTGATCGAGGCCGAGGATTACTCCCGTCTGAGCAACGCCTATCAAAAGAATCTGGTCGACATCGGCCAGACCTATTGGGTCCTGGGGCGAAATGGAACTCAGGCAAATGAGTGGATGGATAATAACGCCGAAGATAATCTAGGTCGTGACGAGTATGGCGCCTATCTCTCCTATGCCCCCGCACGGACCCATCTTGGTTCCGACGGTACGGGGGTGCCGTGTTTCTGGAACGATATGACCAACGCCTCGCTCGCCTCCGGCTATGATTTCCCGGCCGATCGGATGTGCAGCGATCACGATTGGGTTTTATCCAAGGGCGGCCCGTTCCCCTCTCCCAGGGCCGATTACGACTTCTCAATCCCGGAAGGCGAGGGGGGAGAGTGGACGATCTGGGTCCGGGCCAAAGGTGGGGGGGCACAGGACGCCTACAGCGGCAGCCACTGGTTCTTCTGGGGGATGAGCGACGATGGAGACCTCTTCGGAGACCACGACCTTATCGGCAGGGAGAACTACCTGGATTCGGACGGCAATTACACCAACGGCGCTGGACACGCCCATGAAAGATGTGCTGAAAGAGAGTGTGTTAATTGGGACTATGAGAAAGACAAGTGTGCCAAATGGGGAAACTGTATTCGCTGGGAGTGGATAGATGAATGGGGCTGGTATATTCTCGGCACGGGGGAGGATGACAACGACGGACCGGTCGATCTCGACCCCGGCAACTATACGCTCCACGTGTGGGCCGGCACGCCGGGCGTGGATATCGATCGGATCGTCATCACCACTTACGACAGCATCACCTCATGCGACGAAAGCGGCGAATCCGGGTGCAGTATAGGGGACAACGACTTCCAAACGATCATCGAGGATCAATCCGCAGACGTCTTTGACAATAACCGGACCGGTTGGGCATGCGATCCATGCGACGCCCGCTACGGTGGGCGTCCCGACCCCGCCGGCGAGGGCTATCCCGACCTGCCCGTATGCACATCGGACATGATGCCGCAGCCGCACCGCTATCTCGACGACCTCTACGACGACGAGCAGCCCATCCGCGCGTCGGTCGAGGCCGCCAAGGGCTTTATCCGTAAGCTGAACCCACGATTCGATCAGGTCGGTCTGGTCACGTACTCGAGCAGCGCCCGGATTGACTCAAAACTTGAGTGCGTCCGCCGTCTGGGACGCGACAACTGCACCATGGATGTCCTGGAAAATACCGTCATTGCGGAACTTGACGACACACATGCCGAAAACTCGACCAATATCGCCGAGGGAATAGAGGACGGCATCACCGTGTTGAGCAACCTCGGCACTCAATACGGACGTCCCGGCGCGGCGCACATTATGATCCTGATGACGGATGGTGAGGCCAACACAGGGAGCTGTGGGGTGGACAGTGACTGGCCGAACGACAATCAACGCGCCAAGGACTGCGTCATCGTCCGGGCGCGCGAGGCCCGTAATAACGGAATCGTGATCTATACGATCACCCTCGGTGAGGGCGCCGACATCGAGCTGTTGAGCCACGTCGCAGATATGACCGGCGGGATTCACCGGCACGCGCCGAGCCCAGAGCAATTGGAGCCCATCTTCGACGAACTGTACAGCCGCATCTTCCTGCGGATTGTCGAATAGGGATCGCGACGATCATCGCCCCAGGCACGGCAATCAGCAGAGCCCCCGAGTCCAACCACTCGGGGGCTTCGAACGCTCGAGGGTCGTCGTGCGTCAACCGCTCACGCGAGACCGTAATTCTTCCTCACAATCCACTCGAACCACCGACCGGGCAGCCAGCGCTTGGCCCAAACCGCCGCTTTCTCATACCATCGACCGGCGACGTACCGGGGTTTGGGATTTCGCGCGCGGACGATGCGCAGCAGCGTGCGGGCGACACGCGCCGGGGGGGCGCCGGCACGCTCGTCCGCCTCCGTCTTCGCCATCGTCCTCTGATACTGATCGTAATAGACAGACGAAGGGGTCGACGATCCGACAGGACGGCGATTATCCGTAAAGTCGGTGTGGGTATCGCCGGGTTCCAGCAGCACGACGTCGATCCCAAAGGCCTTGACCTCCATGCGGAGCGCCTCGGTCATCCCCTCCAGCGCGAATTTGCTGGCGCTGTAAAGCCCCTGATAGGGAATGCCCAGCAGCCCGCCGATGGAGCTGACGTTGACGAGCAGGCCTGCGCGCTGCGCGCGCATCGTCGGCAGGACAGCCTGACAGACCCGCAGCGCGCCGAAGAAGTTAGTCTCAAAGGTGGCCTTCGCTGCGTCGATGGATGTCTCCTCGACCGCACCGCCGTACCCAAACCCCGCGTTGTTGACGACCACGTCGAGCTGCCCCTCCCTGTCCAACAGGGCGCGGACGCCGGCCTCGACGGATGGGGTGTCGTTCACGTCCATTTTCACCATCGTAAAATCAAACGCGATGTCCGGTGGATGGCGGCTGGTGCCGTACACGCGGAACCCCCGGCTCACCAACAGATCGGCGCAGGCACGACCGATGCCCGTCCGGGCGCCGGTAATCAGGATGACAGGATGCGGGTCACGATGGCTCATTGGAGACTCCTGAATCGAATGGATGATACGTATACCCCGATGGGCATAGCCAGATGTGCCCATCCTAGCGCAGCTTGTCGGGCGGTCAAGTCCGCGTGACAAAGGCATGTCGATCCACGTTGCAACGCCCAGCCTCATGGTATACTATCGATATGCAAGAGAGGGGGGAACGGATGGATGCTCAAGATGCGCCATTGGAGGGAGCGCTGCATGTTGCCGTACCCGAGCCGGAGACGCCCATTGAGTACCTGGCCTTCGCGATCTCGTTGATGGGCAGCCCGCCGATGATGGCACTCTACGCGATAACGGCGGTCGCGCTGGCACTCGGCACGCGGCGAATCTGGCTGTGGGCGGGCCTTTACCTGTTGCTGGCTGTTCTGATCCCGCTGATCTTCCTGATTGTACAGGTGCGCCTGGGGAACGTGACCGATATGGATATCCATCTGCGCGAACAGCGCCAGGGCGCACTCTTCGCCACGGCATTCGGTTCCGCAGTGACGTGGATTGCGATGGCAATCTGGGGTGCCCATGAGGCGGTGCACTTTATGGTCAGCCTTGCGGTTGCGCAATGGCTGGCGATCTATCTGATCACCTTGCGTTGGAAGATCAGCGTCCACAGCACGTCGGCGATGGGCATCTCGCTCTTCGTGTTTCGCACGTTTGGGGTCAGCGTGCTGCCGGTTTTTCTGACCGTCCCGCTCGTCGCCTGGTCGCGCGTCAAACTGCGGCGGCACACGCCCCTCCAGACCCTTGCCGGCATCGGACTGGGCACCGTTCTGTTCCTGTTGGTGTCAGGCATGGCTGCACTTTTTTAGAACGCGAGCCCGAATCCCTGTGAAGACAATCCGAGAGAAAAGGTAGCCAACGATGAACGATAATCACGTACGGATCGAGGCACTGGAAGCCGAGGTGGAAGCCCTGCGCGCGCAGTGTCAGGCAGCGGAGCATGCGCTCGAGGTCGAACGCAAGGCCCGCCAGGACTTCGTCTCCCTGGTCACCCACGAACTGAGGACCCCAATGACGTCGATCAAGGGGTATACGGACCTCCTGCTGAAGGGGATTATGGGCTCGGTCAACGACGCCCAGCAGAACTTCCTGCAGACGATCCGCTCCAACGTCGAGCGGATGTCGAGAATGCTCTCCGACCTCTCGGATATCAACAAGATCGAGGGCGGGCGCCTCAATCTGACCCTCGAATCGGTTGAGGTCGCACCGGCGGTCGAGGACACACTGAAGGAGTTCCGCGATCACGTTGAGGAGAAATCCCAGACACTCCACGTCACGATTCCGGAAGATCTACCCCCGGTGCGCTGCGACCGCGACCGGCTGATCCAAATCCTTGGCAATATCCTGCGAAACGCCGTCAAATACACGCCGGAGGGGAGATCGATCGCGCTAACCGTCGAGGCCGATCGCGAAGCGGGCTGTTTGCAGATGCGGGTACGGGACGACGGCATCGGCATTCCCGAGGACGAACAGGATCGCATCTTCGAACCTTTCTTCCGGGCCTCCGACGAGCAGACCCGGCGGACGCCCGGCAACGGGCTGGCCCTGCACCTCACCCAGAAGCTGCTCGCGTTGCAGGAGGGGGAGATCGACTTTGAAAGCGAGCGGGGCGTGGGGACTACCTTCCGGTTCACCCTGCCCCTGGCTGGGGATTGACCCCGCTCCTGTAGTTCGGGCCCAGTGAAAGCCCGCAGCTTTTCACCCATAAGATAGCAGAGTCAGGAGGCGGTGACGTGAATATGCGCCAGGGATCTCGATCGCGCACATCCTACCTTTGGATTCTGGGTTGGGTGGGTATCCTCAGCACGACACTCCTGACCGCGTTCGCCTGGGGTGCGCGGGCCAGCGAACCCGCGAACCCCGGACGTCGGGACGAACCCGGAGGGATGACGGCTGCTGCCGAGACGCCCCCCGCCTTCGTGCATCTGCGCGATCTCATCCTGGATCCGGGGGCCCTGGGACCCTCGACCGCTCGCGGGCCACAGACGCATGCCGGCGACCGCCTCTGGCTGGTTCAATTCCCCGGGCCCATTCAGGATACCTGGTATGCGGCGATGGAGCGCGTGGACCTGGAGATCATCTCGTACCTACCGACGTTCACCTACCTGGTGTGGGGCGACGAGAGATCGATCTCGACCCTGCGCACGCAGGCTCCGGTGCGTTGGTGGGGCACGTATACCCCTCACTATGCCCTGCATCCCGGGCTGCGCGCCTTGCCCCCGGGCACCTCAACGCTTACCGTCGCGGTTCAGGTGGTCGCGCATCCCGAGGCCCTATCGGTCCTGGAGGAAAAGGTCCGCCACCGGGGGCAGCTTGTAAGAGCCGCACCCGGAACCCGGATACAAACCCGGCGGATCGAAGTCACCCGCAGCGAGGTGCGCGAGATCGCGGCCCTGCCTGGCGTGGTCAACGTCGAGCCGGTGATGACGCCGGTGCTTCACGACGAGGTCCAGGCCCAGATTATGATCGGGCACCTGGACGCGGGCGGTACCGCGCCGGTCGGTCCCGGATATCTGCACTGGCTGACCGCCACAGCCGGGATGACCACGACCCCGTCCGCCTACCCCATCGTCGACGTCACCGACGACGGGATCGACGATGGGGATGCAACCCCAGCCCACCCAGACTTCTACCGCGCCGGCGACCCGCTGAAAGAGGACCGCCTGGTCTATAACGCCAATTGGACGGGGGACCCGCTCGCCGACGGCAGGGGTGGGCACGGCACGCTCAACGCCGCCACGGTCGCAGGCTACAACGACCGCACCGGCTCGCCGTACGAGGACGCGGCGGGATATCATTACGGGCTGGGCATCAACCCCTTCGGCCGGATCGCCGGATCCAAGGTCTTCGATAATAACAGCAACTGGGCCTATCCCGATTATACGGATCTGATCGCCCAGTCCTATCAGCTCGGCGCGCGGATCAGTTCGAACTCGTGGGGAGAAGCGACAGGCTATGGACTGTATCGGATCGACGACCAGGTCTACGACGCACGCGTCCGGGACGCGGACCCGGACGCACCCGGCAATCAACCGATGATCGTCGTCTTCTCCGCCGGCAACAGCGGCCCCGCAGCGCAGACGGTGGGGTCGCCTGGCAACGCCAAGAACGTGATCACCGTGGGTGCGGCCGAGAGCACGCGCCCGGACTGGATCGACGGCTGCGGGATCGGTCCATCGGGTGCGGATAACGCCAATGACATCGCCTCCTTCTCCAGCCGTGGGCCGACCGCCGACGGGCGCGTCAAGCCGGATCTGGTCGCGCCCGGAACCCATATCATCGCAGCGGCCTCTCAGACCTCGGATTATACCGGTCATAACGTCTGCGATCCGTACTATCCCCTGGAGCAGACGCTGTACGCCGCGTCCTCGGGAACCAGCCACGCCGCGCCGGCGGTCGCCGGGGCCG
>CAYMAQ010000008.1:0-41806 GCA_964388385.1 uncultured Anaerolineales bacterium
GCCGTGAAACTTTGCAGGTGGGTTTCAGTATGACTCTTATGACTCTGTGGAAAATTTCACCTCAGCTTGTACTTCTCGTGACCGGACTTGCTATCTTGATCATCGATATCTGGACTTCGCGGCGGAGTCGGTATATTTGGGTGCCCAGGATGGCGATGATGGGCCTCTTCGGATCTGCACTTGCAACGCTCACGCTTTGGAGGGTCGATGAGCGGGTTATGTATGTTCTCCGGCTGGATGCTTTTACATGCTATGGATGGATTCTGATCCTAGGATCCTTGGCCGCCCTTATAGTTCTGAGTGAGCGGTATCTCTCCGTGCATGTCAAGGAACGAGGGTTGTTTTATGCTCTTCTTCTCTTCTCTGGGTTGGCGGCATTCTTTATTGTGGCTTCGGTTAACCTCATTATCCTTGTGCTTGGTCTTGATTTCCTGAGTATCGTATCCTATATCCTCACCGGTTTTCTTCATGAAGACCAACGCTCGACAGAGGCCGCGATTAAATATCTGATATACGGAGCTGTTGTCTCCAGTCTTATGATGTATGGATTTTCCTGGTTGTACGGAATCTCAGGGACGACTGACTATGTGGAACTCTCTCGGGCGCTGAGGACTTTGCCGGTTCTGGCTGATGGCACTGCGGCGCAGGCCTCGGTGCTCTTTCCTTTGCTGATTCTCATTGTCGCCGGTCTCGGTTTTAAGATCGCGTTGGTCCCCTTTCACCAGTGGGCACCTGACGCTTATGAGGGGGCGCCCACCGTTGTCACGGCGCTTCTTGCGGTCATTCCTAAGATAGCGGGGTTTAGTGCGCTTATCCGTGTGATTATGATGCTCTTTCCGTCAGGGTTTATCCTGGGAAACATGCTGCGTTCGCCCATACTCCTCGTGCTTTCTGCTTTTGCGATGACCTTCGGTAATTTATCCGGGCTTTGGCAGGAACGAATCAAGCGCCTCATGGCCTATTCCGGAATTGCTCAGTCTGGATATATTCTTATGGGATTGGCTTTGGCCACAAGATTGGGTCTTCAGGCTTCTATGTTGCATCTCAGTGTTTACGTGATCTCCGAACTCGGAGCCTTTGCCGTCATTGTTTTTGTGTCCCTGTGGATGGACTCCGATAGAATTTCGGACTTCAATGGTCTTTACGCCCAAGCACCCTTACTGGCTCTTGTACTCCTCATAAGTTTGCTGTCATTGATTGGGGTACCGGGTACCGGGGGCTTCATCGGCAAGTTTATGCTCATATCCGCCGCTATTGATGGCGGGGCTTTCTGGCTTGCCTTCATAGCCGGCCTCAACAGTGTGATCGCCCTAGGCTATTACTGGAAAATCATCCGCGCTCTTTTTGCTCAAGAGGCCCGCGGTCTGGAGGTGAAGCCTAAGCCAGATGCGATCGAGTTAAAGATCCTGGCGGTGGCATCGACGATCGGACTTGTGTTCTTGGGTCTGTTCCCAAGTCTATTATTACTCCGTTTACGTTCTGTCGTTGGTGTGTTTTTCTCTCTATAAGCGGGTTTGGAGTTCAAATAATGCGCGAGCTACGATCACTATCTAGCCTTCTTGATCCTTCTATTTTCGCTGACAAGCCTATGCCAAAAGCGGGTGGGCAGGTATCAGGGATTACGGATGATTCCCGCCGCGTTGAGCCCGGCTACCTGTTTGTCGCTGTGCCGGGCGTCAACGTTGATGGACATCAGTTCATCGATTCCGCGGTCGAAGCGGGTGCGGTTGCCGTGGTAGGTGAGCGTGCTTACCACACGACCGACCTTCCTAAGTCAGTGCCCTATATACAGGTGCCGGACAGCCGGAAGGCCTTAGGGTGGCTGCACGCGGCGTGGTATAATTATCCATCTGATGACCTCGTGCTTATCGGTGTGACAGGTACGGACGGCAAGACGACTACTACCAACCTCATCCATGCGATGTTGACTGCTGAGGGACTGAGGACCGGTATGATCAGCACTGTTAATGCGCATATTGGCGCGCGAAACTATGATACAGGCTTGCATACTACAACACCACCATCCTCAGATATTCAACGATATTTGGCTCAAATGGTGGCGTCCGGTGCCTCGCACGCCGTGTTGGAAGCGACATCGCACGGGCTGGCACAAAGGCGACTTGCAGGTTGTCAATTCGACATCGCGGTGGTGACCAATGTGACACACGAGCATCTTGACTTCCACAGAAATTGGGATGCTTATATACGGGCAAAAGCACGGTTATTCGAGAATCTGGTTGATGAAAAGCCGAGACGCCCTAAGCAGCGAGAGGTGAAACCGACCGCTGTGCTCAACGCAGACGATCCGCGATCCTTATCGTATCTCTCGAGAGTTGAAGGTCCCCGGCAGATTGTCTACGCTGTGGAATCCGGTATCTCGCAGGTGTATGCGCGGGAGGTTGCGTTCGATCCGGATGAATTACGCTTTCAACTCATCACACCCCTGGGAGAGATCCGTATAAAGAGTGCTCTCGTGGGGCTATACAATGTCAGCAATATACTCGCTGCAGCGTCGGCAGCTGTGGCACTGGATCTCTCATTGGCTTCTATCGCGGAAGGTGCTGCCCGAGTACGCTCCATCCCCGGACGCATGGAGCGTATCGAGGAGGGCCAGGACTTCATCGCGATTGTGGATTTTGCTCACACACACAACGCGTTACGGCGTGCTCTTGAGGCGGGCTGCGGTATGATCGGCCAAGATGGTGATGTGATTGCTGTATTCGGTTGTGCCGGGTTGCGCGATCGCGAGAAGCGCTATCTGATGGGTGCGGCCGCGGGTGAACTGGCCGATCTTATTATTGTTACCGCAGAGGATCCCAGGACAGAACCTCTCGATGAAATTATGGAGACGATAGCAAGAGGGCTGGAAACGGTCGGTCGAGAAGAGGGTCGTGATTTCTGGCTTGTTCCAGATCGAGGGGAGGCGATCGTTAGGGCAGTGGAAATGGCTCGCGCTGGCGATATTGTGATCGCATTCGGGAAAGGACACGAGCAGAGTATGTGCTTTGGCGAGATTGAGTATCCATGGAATGATCGGGAAGCTATGCGCCTGGCTCTCAAGGGATCGACGCTGGATACGCTACCGACGTCGTCTCCATCCGCTTGATGTGACTTCTTCAAGGCTTTCGGTCGCTTTGGTCCATGATTGGCTCAACCAATACGGGGGAGCCGAACGGGTGCTTGAACGATTGGTTCAAATCTATCCTGACGCTCCTGTCTATACGAGTATGTATTGGCGCAAAAGAATGCCCCGCGGCTATCGTCAGTGGGATATTCGGACGACGTGGATGGATTATCTTCCCGGCGTTTATCGCTTTCATCAAGCCTTTTTTCCACTCTATGCATTGGCTTTTAGCCAACTCAATCTAGGCCAATTTGAGTATGATTTGGTCTTGAGCAATAAGAGCGGTTTCTGCCACGGTGTTCGAACCGGCGACATTCCACATTTGTGTTATTGCCTCGCCCCGACCCGTTATGTGTGGGAGTATGATCAGTATGCCGCGCGGGAGAATCTATCACCCATTGTCAAGCTTTTGCTTAAACCGGTCATTCACCGACTCCAACGTTGGGATTATCGCGTAGCACAACGGAATACGACAACCTTTATAGCGATCTCCACCGAAATTCAACAGCGGATTAAGCGATACTACGGACGCGATGCCGAGATCGTCTTTCCGCCGGTGGACGTCGATCGATTCCATACGATTGACGAGCCCGATGAGTATTATCTGGTCGTATCGCGACTCGTACCCTATAAGCGGATCGATCTGGCTGTACAAGCATTTACCGAGCTGGGTCTTCCTCTGAAGGTTGTGGGGGATGGCCGCGATCGGGAGACGCTTGAGGCGCAAGCAGGATCAAACATAACCTTTTTGGGGTGGGTACCCGATGTTGAGTTGCCCTCGATCGTTTCCCATTGCCGAGCCTTTATCTTTCCGGGACGGGAGGATTTTGGACTGGCCCCGGTTGAAGCGCAGGCTGCGGGACGACCGGTGATCGCATATCGGGCCGGTGGCGCACTTGATACGGTTATTGAGGGTGTAACCGGGGTCTTTTTTGATGAGCCAACCCCGGAATCCCTGATGGATGCTGTCAAGGCGTTTGATCCTGAATTGATCTCGGCGGAGGTATGCAGATTCAATGCGGAGCGTTTTGCTTTCGACCGCTTTCGATCCCGTCTTGATAAGATCATCAGACGGCTCGTCTAGCTCTGCATCTTCTGTATCATCAGGGCATCGCTTGCACTTCCCACTCAGGGCGTTGTGTCCACCAGGGCAGGAAGCCGTAGGAGGTCTGAATTTCCTCTTTGTCATAGACCTCAAGCATACACTCATACCAACTCATACCCTCGGTCTTCTGGAAGTGCCACCACTCCACATCGTAGTACGAATTGCGCCAATTTGGCAGGGCGTTTCGGCGCTCCCATCCAAAATCGGCGGCGATAGTGGTAAAATCGACGTAGTAGCCGTCAGGGATTGGCTTGAGCTTGCCTCCGTCCGCGGTGGCAGATCCCCCTTCACTTCGAGCGCTTAGGTTCCATGGAGCGGTACGAAGCGGCTCTCCCAAACTGCCATCCTGCTCGGCGGCCTTGATGAAAACGCGCCAATACGTCACGCCACCAATATCCTCTCTCACCAACTCGAGCCGGCCATCGCGCAAAAACGATTGGTTCACGTCGACGGCTCTGCCACATACGTGCCAGGAGATACGCCCTTGACCGGGCCGCGGAGTGTGGTTCATTGGACGCCAAGAGTCTCCCAATATACTCAGATAATCCCACCCTGAGGCTTCGTGAACAGCTTCCCGCATCGCGTTGTAACTGTCATTAACTCGGTCACTCAGCTTTTCTGCTCTGTCACTGCCGTTGACGTCGGGGAGCTCTACCAATGTATAACTGTCATTGGATTTGGACAGAAGGAGTTCCGTATAGTGAGGTGGGTTCTTTTCGTCCCCGCGCGCGACGAGTTGTTTTTCCGAGCGGTCATCTAAGGGGACTGACGTCCAATCCGGATATCCCATCCAGTCGTGAGTTGTATATCCTTCCTGAGCGAGGGCCCATCCGGTGATATTGGCAGCGATAAGATACATTTGAGTCTGCTGTTGAAAAACGAAAGCTATGGCCTCACCATCCGGGGACCACGTGGGTTGGCCGCCCACACCGAAAAGAATTGGGCGTAATTCTCCGCGGGCGGCCGCTTCGATATCATAGGGTATTCGCCAGATACTCTCATCACCGGAAACGCCGGTTGAGTATGCTAGGTAACTTCCATCGGGCGACCAGGCGGGATGGTTTTCGTTCTGATTGGGGGTATTGGTTAAATTGTAGACGGTGCCGTCATCTAATGAGACGATATAGAGATCCTGGTTAGCGTTCCGATGAGACGTAAATGCGATCGTGCGCCCATCTGGAGACCATGCGGGAGAGTAGTCTGGTGCTGGGTCGTCGGTCAATTTCTGATTTTCACCAGTTTCAACATTCAGGATGTGGATATCCAGGTTGTCTTCATCATATGCTTCATAAGCCAACCAGCGACCGTCCGGAGACCATGTGGGGCCGGCCTCGAAGACCGGAGAGTGAGTGAGCCGGATGACCGTACCGGTACGCATATCCATTGTATAAAGATCCCATCCCCCGCCGCGATTGGAGGCAAAAGCTAACGAGCGGCCATCTGGCGACCAAGTCGGGCTTCTATCCTCATTGGGGTTATGGGTGAGGCGCAAGAGGCGTCCGGAGTTTTGGGACAAGAGGTAAATATCGCTGTTTCCATTATGCCGCATCGTAAATGCTAGCGTGCCTCCACTGCCAATGGGGGTTGGGGTCGGAGCAGGGGGGGCATCCAAAACCTGCTTGCCGTGATCCGATGATGGGGTGGGGGTGATGATAACCGTCCGGACGATTTCCCTCACCGGAGTAGCGGCGGGTTGTGAGCTGAGATAAGGGAGCAACGTCGCGGTTAGGACAAGCACGATCCATACCACCGGTGGGATGTGGGCTTGTCGCGGGACAAACAGCCATCCAACAGCACTTTTTAGGCGTTCTTTGAATGCAGTGATAGATCACCTCGTACGCAAGTTCAGAGTTCTTGGATGCGGTCTTCCTCTTGTCGGTCACGCTGTTTGACTGCGAACCTGGCCAATAAGATACCCAGTTCGTACAGGGCGACAAACGGACCTGTGACCAGCAGCATCGTAACCGGATCCGTCGTTGGGGTGACTACAGCAGCAAAGACCGCAGCCAGGAACCAGACGATTCTACGAGCTTTTGCAAGTTGAGAGGGTGTGACAAACCCAAAGCGACTGATAATGTAAATAACCAGCGGGGTCTGGAAAAGCAAGCCCATCCACACAACCAGCGTCGTCACAAATGAGAGGTAATTCTCCAAGGAATAGGTGGGTTCGACGACTTCGCCGAGAAATCCCATCAACACCGGTATACTGACCGGGATGAGAACTTGCAGTGTGAAGAGCGCGCCCGCTACAAAAAAGACAAAGACGGCGGGAATCCCCAAGAGGATGACCGATCGCTCATTGGGGTAGAGCCCAGGAGCAACGAACCCATAGACTTGAAAAAGTATGTAGGGAAGGGCCAACCCGAAACCGGCCGCTATCGCGATCTTAAAATAGATGATCGGCGCTTCTGTGGGGCTCAAAACAATAACACTCCCGCCCTCCAAAGGTTGCACCAACCATTCTACGATTATATCTGCGAAGGCAGATGCTAACAGTGTGGCTAGGACCCAGGAGATGACCGCGCGGAAAAGCCTTTGCCGTAACTCTTTGATGTGCTCAAAAAGGCCCATCGAATTTTCACGCGTTGCCATACTATTCCTCAGCGCTTTCTCTGGTTGTAGATTCGTTCATCGGAGTTGAGGAAGCCGACACATTTTCGGGTGTCTCAAGCGCTTGGTCAATGGACTCCGATATTTCATCGAGATCTTCCTCAACGCTTTCCGTGACCGCTTCAACGGAATTTTTAGCTTCATCAAGCGTAGCTTGCGCTTCCGATACTGCGGCTTTTTTGTTCTCTTTCGATATATTTTTCAGGTCTTTCTCGAGCTCTTTGGTTACACCCTCTATTGAGGCTTGCGCTTCTTGAAGAGCACCTTGCGCTTCGGCAACGGTGCTCTGGGTTTCCGACAATGTTTCTTCGACCTCTTCGGGTAAGTAACCTTCTTGCAGTCCTTGACTGACCTGAGCCCACATTCTACTCGCGGCTCGGGTGTATTTGCCGACGGTGCGCATAAGCTGCATGATATCTTCCGGGCCGAAAAGTATGAGGGCCAGCAGGACTATCACCAGGACTTCACCACCGCCGATATTCAAAAACTCCATCTTCTATCTCCAGTGCATAGCTAAAAATATCTCGGGCTCGGAGTGCATCAAGAGAATAACCAACCTAAAGTTGGGTTTCACGCTTCCTCGGCTGCGTTTTCTTCCTTTACTTCCTTGTTATTTCCCGATTCCATTTGATCCTTGAATCCCCGGATCCCTTTGCCAAGTTCGGACCCGAGTTTAGCAATCCGTCCCGGACCAAATATCAGAAGCGCAAGCACCAACACCAAGATCAACTCTGGGATGCCAAGGTTCCTGTAGATCATCGTTAACTACCTCCTTAAACTGCAATATTTCGACCGGATAACATAGGGGACGATTTTACTGAGATGATTTGCTCACAATGATACTATAACTGGGTCATCAGACAATTACCTAATGACCAACGGCCCGATCAGTCTATCGATCGGGCCGCTTCCGTTTGAGCCCCCGGCGCGACTTGAACGCGCAACCAACTGGTTCGAAGCCAGTCACTCTATCCGATTGAGCTACGGGGGCATATTGATAAAACGGCTGGGCCCGATAAGCCCAGCCTTTTGAGGGTGGATGACGAGATTCGAACTCGCAATCTCCTGTTCCACAGACAGGTGCCCTAACCGTTGGGCCACATCCACCATATTCACGACCCAAATTGTACCACGATCTCGGAGATGGGCAAGTCGATTTTTCGGTCCAATTGCCATTAGCGCTTACGACGGGTGTTTGTTTGCTCATCCCTGCGTACTCATCCCCATTCCCGTTCGGTGTTCCCCTTTTTTTCCATAAGCGCAAAGGGATTGCCAATAGGTAACAAGACGTGGAAAGTGCTACCTGGGAGCTTGACTTCATCCTGTCCGGCGCTCTCAGCCCAGACTCGTCCCTCATGCGCCTCGATAATGCCCCGCGCAACCGTCAATCCAAGGCCCAATCCCCCGCCCTTAAAAGCCGTTTTACTTGAACTGTGGAATGATGTGTCCTCCAGCACGTAGAATCTTTCAAATATATGGGGTAACTCCTCTTGCGGGATGCCCACCCCTGAGTCCTTGACCCAAAGATGGACCACGTCATCCTCCTCCAGGTTTTCTGCATCGATGTGGACCGTTCCTCCATTTGGCGTGTACTTTATCGCGTTGCCAATGATATTGCTGATCGCCTGGTGCAGTCGGCGCGGATCTCCTTGAATGACGGGAAGTTTCTGAAGGCCGGATCCTAAATCAAAGACCAAATCTCGGGAGGGTCCGAAGTTTTGCAGGTTGTTTAATACTGATTGGACGATGGACTTCAAGAATACCGGTTCTTGGGAGAGTTCAAGACGTTCGGCGTCGATCAAGGAGACATTGAGAATGTCCTGGATCATATCACTAAGACGCTCCACACCTTTTGCGACCCTCATTAGGAGGTTGGCCGGCGTGCCCTCTACGTCTACCTCCCCGGGGATATCCGGATTGGCCATCAAAATCTGGAGATAGCCGTAGACCACAGTCAGCGGGGTGCGCAATTCATGCCCCGCGAGAACCACAAAGTCAGACTTCATCTTCTCAACACGTTGAAGCTCCGCGTTTGCATTTTGGAGTTCGCGGACTTTTTCTTCAAGCCGATTTACGAGTCGCTGATTATACTCTAGAAGATATTGAGCGCGTTCCTCCGGGGAATCCACCTGCTCCTCTAACCCGACTAAATAACTTCTTACTTGGTCGGCAAACGAATCTACATCTATAGGCTTGGGTATATATCCGGTACAGCCAGCGACGATGGCCCGCTCTCGATCTCCCCGTAGGGTTGCTGCAGTGAGGGCGATGATGGGGGTCTCTTCCAATCCGGAGACGGTTCTCAAGCGCGTGGTGACCTCATATCCATCCAGCCCACTCATGTTGATATCCATCAGGATCAGGTCAGGTTTGTCCTGCTGAGCAAACTCTATTGCACTAATACCATTACTTGCTAACAGGACATCGAACCCCTCGGCTTCTAGGATACGCTCAACTAACCTTTGACTTGAAATGTCGTCTTCAACGTAGAGAATCGTGGTCATAGCTGTGCCTTTACTATTCGATATTTACCCAGTTTCAGGTCCCAGCAATCCTGTAATTCCTTTAAGCAGGTCGCCATCCATAAAAGAGCCTTTTTGGAGCAGCATCTTGATCTGTCCCTGTAAGCGTTTCTTGTCCTGTGGGGATAGTTCCTTGGCGGTGATCACAATAATCGGCAGATCCTCAAATCGTGAATCTGCTTTCAACTCTTCAATCACCTTGAATCCGTCGATGTCAGGCATCATCAGGTCCAGAAGCACCAGATCTGGACGTTCGGAACGAATCAAATCGAGGCCCTGTCGTCCATCGTAAGCTTCGATGATACGGTAATTTCCGCGCGTCTGCAAGATCCGACGTAATAATCGAGCGGCATCCGGGTTATCCTCAATGATCGCAACACATTTGACTCGTGCATCAAGATGATCAAGCGCTCCCAATAACCCTTCAGACCGGGGCGTTCCAGCCCTGGTTTTTGTCAGCGCTGTGGCCTGGGAGTTAGTACCCTGATCTCCATCGGTGGAAACTACTTTGAGCCAATCTCCATCGAGGAGATACTTTTCCGCCGGGAACGTGTGTCCAGAGCAGTTGACAACTACGGTCTCGTCTCGCTTGATGACACCTTGATTAATGAGTTTAAATAGACCTGCGAACGCAGTTGCCGCTGCAGGCTCTACTGAAAGGCCTTCCATTTTCGCTACAATGTGCAGCGCACGGAAAATTTCCTCGTCGGAAGCAGCTACAAAAGCGCCATTGTGTCGACGGACGATCGGTTGCAGGTATTCATAGGCTGGGCCCGGATATCCGGTTGCGATTGTGATGACCCGAGTGTCGGGATCGGACACCGGCTCTGCTTTAGACAAGCCGCGCTGATATGAATTGACCATAGGCGCGCAGCCTTTGGCTTGAACCAGGGCCAATTTCGGCAATCGATCGACCAAGCCAAGCTCATGGAGTTCGGTATACCCTTTCCAGAATCCCACCGGTCCCATACCCCCACTGACTGCTTGGATATACCAGTCCGGAGTACGCCAAGGGGCACCTTTTTCTGAGGGGCCAAACTCCGTCGCGAGTTGCTCTGCAATTTCAAAACCAATGGTTTTCATACTTTCCCTGGTTCCAACATCGCGGATTCCGCGATCCGCCGAGATGCCTTTATGTTTGGCGAACTCAGCGGCAACCTTTTTTGTGTTATCGTAAGTGTCGGTGACTTTGATAACCTCGCTTCCGTAGACTGCAATTTCCCGCATTTTTTCTGGAGGTACCAAGCTAGGGATAAAGGTCCAGAGTTTAATGCCGGCATACGAGGAATAGGCGGAGTAGGAGATGGCGACGTTGCCGGTTGAGGCCACAACAAGCTCCTTGACGGCGGCTTCTTTCATCAGCGAGATAACTAAGGACGCCTGACGATCCTTAAAAGAATTCGTAGGGTTTTGTCTTTCGTCCTTGATATAGATCTTGGGGGCTCCTAACATCAGTCCCAGGTTGCGAGCGTGAAGCAAGGTAGTTCCGCCCTCTCCCATCGATATCTGATATTCCTCGCTTCGAAGGGGCAGAAGTTCACGATAACGCCACATCGTGAAGGGCCGTTCTCGAAGGAGATTTGGCCACAGATCTCGTACCTGATCGTGGTTGTACTTAACGTCCATCCATTGGTGTCCACATTGTTCGCAAATGGGAGTGGGAAACACAAATGGTTGGCGGTGTCCGCAACCTCCGCATTCCAGTTCCATCTCCACACGTATCGATGAAGGGATAATCGGCATGTCACCTAGTCTTTCTGTTGAATCCTATTCTGAACTGTTCTTGGCTTCGTTTCTTCATCAGGATATTGGTATTTTACTTTATGTAGGATATCATATGTTTGACCAATCACAAATGCCGCTCTCACCTCAGAGAGCAAAAGGTGAGAAGTGGGTTATAATGCCATCGTTGAGGCATTGCTGATTAGTTTTCAGGGCGAGGTGGTCGATCGCCCCTTTTTGTGGTCTTGTATTGAGTATCCGTGCCTGTATCTCATTTTTTGTGTTTGCTTTTTCCTATGGGTTGCTTTATAATCAATTAGATTTTCGAGGGCAAGGTAGATTATGTATGTCGACTGATGATAAGATCAGCCAGAGTACCGTGCATCTCTCTCGGGAGCGAGATGACAAGCGCAAAAGAGGTCTTTCCAAGCGTTTGGATTTGCCCCTATCGCCAGAGTCCAATACGAGCGTTGATGTTGAGAGAAATAACGCATCGGGTAAGGATGACTCATCGGTTACCCGAGTCGTAGGGCTTCCGGAAAAGGAACAGATCTCCGGTGGTGAGGAGGTTAAGACTCGGAAGGTCTCTGTGAAAGGCCTTTCTGTTGGAGATGACGATTCCGAGGCCTCTCTGGAAGGTCTACTACAAACGGGAACCAGATTACAGGATCGATATGAGATTCTGGGTGTCGTGGGCATTGGCGGTATGGGGGCCGTTTATCGTGCCCGCGACTTGCGTTTTCCCGGAGTCAACCGAATTTGTGCGGTTAAGGAGATGATTAATACCGCATCCGATCCCCAGGTCAGACAAATGATCATCCGCAACTTCGAGCGTGAGGCCAGTATCCTTGCTACGCTGAGTCATCCTGCTATCCCACAGGTCTACGATTTTTTTACGGAGGGAGCCAGAAGCTATCTGGTCATTGAGTTTGTGACCGGCAAGGATCTAGAAGCGAGGATTGCCGATGCCGAGGGGTATTTTCCTGAATCTCAGGTGATTGAATGGGGCGTCCAGCTTTGTGATGTTCTGTCGTATCTTCATAATCATAAGCCACGACCGATTATCTTCCGCGACTTAAAACCCTCCAATATTATGCTTGATGATCGGGATCGCATCCGGTTGGTAGATTTTGGGATTGCGAAGCTTTTTCAAAGTGGTGAAAAAGGTACGACGATTGGTACGGAAGGATATTCGCCGCCAGAGCAATATCGTGGTATTGCTGAACCCCGGGGAGACCTTTATGCATTAGGTGCGACGATGCATCATATTTTAAGTAAACAGGATCCCCGGTTAGAACCCCCTTTCTCCTTCGCGGAGCGCCCTATTCACAAAACAAACCCAACGGTTTCTAGGGAGTTAGTTGATGTCATTGAGAAGGCGTTGGAATATGATATCAATAAGCGGTGGGGATCAACGGAGGAGTTCAGAAGGGCGTTGCTCTCTGTTTCATCGGCACGGGGATTGGGTCGGGCCGGGGCTCAAGGGGAAACACAGGCTTTTGGTGGTACCGGTGTACTCAAAGCGATCTGGCAGTTTGCTTGCGAAGATGAGGTTCGTGGGCCAGTCACACTCCAGGATGGTATACTTCTTGTGCCCTCCTACGATCATAACGTTTACGCGCTTGATATCGACGATGGTGATTTCATCTGGAAATATCCGACAGAGGGAGGGATTGCATCGTCTCCTTGTGTTCAGGATGGGATGGTTGTCTTTGGCTCTACCGATCAGGTAATCTACTCTGTAGACCTTCACTCTGGTCGTCTGTTATGGACAATGCCAACGAATGGACGGGTCTATTCATCCGCGTATTCGGAGTTAGGACATTTCTTTATCGGATCCGATGATCGCAACTTGTACGCGATACATCAGCATTCAGGTCGCAAAGCCTGGAGTTATACGTCAGATGGTGAGATTCGATCTCAACCATTTGTCAATGACAATTTGATTCTTTTCAGTTGTCAGATGGGTATGGTCTATGCGCTGGGGTTAGATCGAAAGATGCGTTGGCGTTTTCGCTCGCGCCGCGGTATCCTTGCGTCCCCAACCCTCAGTGATGGCCTCGTGTTCGTTGGTTCGCTGGATTGGACTTTCTACGCTTTAGATGCTCGTTCGGGGTGGTCTGCCTGGAAGTACCGCACGGGCGGCGGGATTGCGTCAACAGCCACGGTTTGGGAAGATCTGGTCTTCTTCGGCTCGGCCGATGGGTATGTCTATGCGCTGGATAAAAGTGAAGGAAGAGTTGTGTGGCGCTATGAGACTGAAGGTCAGGTGACCGGAACGCCAACTGTCTGTGAGTCTGCGGTTTATGTCGGTGGTGTTGATGGGGCGCTTTACTGCATTGATGCTCGAACCGGCTCGCTGCGCTGGCGGTATCAGACTGATGGCCCGATAACCGGTCAACCTCAGGTCGCTGACGGCGTGGTTTATTTTGGTTCCAGCGACCGGAATGTTTACGCAATTCCAGCATAGGGTCTGAGGTGAGTAATGGTATCGATTCGTGAGTGGTTGAGCAGCTTACTTGGAAACAATGTCGAGTCCCCAGCTTCTGAGGAAGTAACAACATCTCAGAAAGCGCAACCGAAGTCGACCGAGGAATCGGCGGAAGACGCCGAAATCTCCCGGGAGGATCCAGGGTCGGAGCGTGCTTTCGATTCAGAAATTTCATCATCTTCTTTGATGCCGCGGTATTCACGCGCTTTTCATACGGGGTGGTTAACGGATGTGGGGAGTGTGCGTGGAAAGAACGAGGATGCTCTATTGGTTTTCATGGGTCAACATGACGCCAATGATGACGGGCAACCTGTTCCTCCATTTGGGCTTTTTATGGTTGCGGATGGTATGGGGGGGCATCAAAAGGGTGAAATTGCCAGTTCACTGGCTCTGAGGGTCTCGGCCAGTCATTTGATCTCAACGGTATATTTGCCGCTGCTTTCCGGTTTGGAGCGAGGTGCGAATCAGCCTGCGTTAACCGACGTGGTGAGAGAAGCTGTCTCTCAGGCTAACCGATCTGTGGCACGTGAATTGCCGGGTAGTGGCAGTACTCTGACGTGTGGGCTCGTATTGGGAAGCCGGTTGTTTATCGGGCACGTGGGTGATAGCCGGGCGTATTTGCTTCGGGATGGAGCGTCTCCCCAACGCTTGACCCGTGACCACTCTTTCGTGAATCGACTGATCGAAATGGGGCAGATCTCCGAGGAGGAAGCTATTGTCCACCCACAGCGCAACGTGCTCTACCGAGCAATTGGTCAAACGGATGGGCTTGAGGTGGATGTGACAACCAATGCGCTGCAGGATGGGGATCGGTTGTTTTTCTGCAGTGACGGCTTGTGGAATATGATGGATGAGGCCGCAATCTGGGGTATACTCTCTGAAACTCGTGAACCGCAAGAAGCTTGCATGCGTCTTGTAGGTGCGGCAAACACAGCCGGCGGCAACGATAACGTGACAGTGGTTTATACGCAAGTTAACTTGCCGAATTTATAGGGCTCCGAGAATCCCGTTCCTATGGTTGAAATTAATCCCGATCAGGATTATTATCGCATCCTCGACGTTGTTGAGGATGCCGATCCGGATGTGATCAAACGGGCCTACCGCCAGAAGGCTCGTCAGTATCACCCTGATACGGGACACGGGGACGTTACTCGTTTTCGTTTGGTTCAGGAAGCCTATGAGGTTCTGGGAGATACAACGTTTCGTCGAGCCTATGATCGACAACGAGCCAAGCGGGGCCGTACCGAAGACGCACCTGTTAGCCTGTCGATTCTGCTGAATTCTGAGACGCTTCAGCCCATGGCGAATGATCAGATGCTATATGCTGTAGTGGATGTGCATACTAAGGAAAAACTACGAGACTCACGCCAACGCCTCAATTTGGCATTAGTTATCGATCGCAGCACATCGATGCGTGGGACACGGATGCATAACGTGAAGATGGCAGTGAACGATCTCGTTGATTCACTCCATCCGAACGATCAATTGGCTTTGGTGACCTTTAGTGATCGCGCGGAGGTTATCCAAACGTCTGATACGGTGCGAAGTCGACATAGCTATCGCTCCGCAATCGCAAGTATGACGGCGGCCGGGGGGACTGAGATCTATCAGGGTTTGTCTCTTGGCATTAAACAGGTTCAACGGCTCAAGTCTGATAACAAAATCAATCACGTCATTTTGTTGACTGATGGGCGGACCTATGGAGATGAAGCTCTCGCTATCCGAGCAGCCCGGCGTGCGGGAGATGAAGGCATTGGTATTTCTACATTTGGAATCGGAGAAGATTGGAATGATATCTTCCTTGACAGCGTTGCCCGCTACGGAGGCGGTGTTTCTTACTATATCGACAGCCCTTCTAAAGTAAGAGAAATCTTGAAGTCGGAGATCAAGGGGCTGACAAAGCTTGTTTTGCGGAGGACAAATCTGCTTGTCAATGCCGTACCCTATGTTGAACTGCGTAATGCCTTCCGGGTCTCGCCTCATATGGAAATCCTGCCGGTCGAGGAAGGGCAATTGATCAAGATTGGGGATCTGTCCGGTCAAAATACGCTGACGTTGGTTCTGGAGTTGGTGATTAATCACGATGAAATAGGTAGGAAGCGGATTCTGAAATTAGCACTTACCGGGAGGGATGTTCGGTCTTCAGAGCCCGTCTCTGTATATCAAGATGTTTTTGTCGACTTTTCGTATCACTGTGAGGAAGTGGCTATTCCGCCTCGGCTGCTCAATCTGGTCGCGCGATTGAGCGTTTTCCGTCTTCAGGAGAAAGCCTGGCAGTCTGTAGAGTCTGGGGATGTCCAGCAGGCCACTCGCTATTTGGAATCTGCTGCTACACATCTTTTTGATATGGGGTACCGAGAGTTGGGGCGCGCTGCTATGCTAGAAGTGGGGCGTCTTACGCAGGGTACTGGCCCCACAGTTGAAGGACGTAAAAAATTACGCTATGGGACGCGGTCTCTTTCTATTCCCTCGTCTTGACAATGGAGGTAACTATGACTCAGAAGGATAGCAAGGTAGTGTGTCCGTCGTGCGGAGCTGATAATCTGCCCGGGACGCTTTTTTGTGTTCAGTGCGGAACGTACCTTCCCTCCGGGGGGCCGTTACGCACAGAGCCACTTCCTGATCAGGAGGATGGGCGGCCCGCTCGACCCAGACAGAATGGGGATGGAGAAGATGCGAAGAGCCGATCGATTAATATTGAGGTCGATGTACTGAATACCGGTCGCAAGATACTCTTGTCTGCCGATCGAGAGATTCTCGTTGGTCGGCTTGATGCTGCCCATGGGATATTCCCAGAACTCGATATGACAACGGATGGTGGGTTAGAACAAGGAGTTTCAAGACGACATGCCCGGATTTATACTCGGGACGGCACCTGTTTTGTTGAGGATTTGGATAGCACGAATGGAACCTTTTTGAATGACGAGCGGGTTACTCCTTATCTTCCCTATGCGTTCCGCGATGGGGACGTGTTAACATTTGGAACTATGCAGCTTAAGGTTCACATTCACAAAAATACCTCCCGGGAGGAAGTTTAGAGCCGACGTTTACCGGGGTATATTTATCAACGGTCGGTGATTTTTCCCGTTTTGAGATGTTGGGCCTCATTGAGATCGTCGGTCCCTAACGCAGTTATTTAGTAAAGGAGCTGAAATGCCTTATACATTGTTAGTCCATATCGAGAACGAGGATGCGGTTGTCGGGGAGGTGGAGGAGTTACCCGATCCCAGCGCTCAGTATATTGCCCTCAGAAGCCCTCGACTCCGGGACGGACGAGAAGTCACCTACCTTTTAGCGGAAACGAACGTGGTGCTCTATCCTTGGAACCGTGTTCACAGCGTAGAGATCTTGCCGACAGAAGAAGATGAACAGATCGTTACCTTCATCCGTGAGTAGTGACTCCGGCAAGCACCCCCTCATCCTGATTGTAGATGACGAACCACGTATCATCCGGTTTGTCCGCATCAACCTGGAGATGGAAGAGTTTCGGGTCATTGAAGCCCATAATGGCTTAGAGGCCCTTGATCAAGTGCGCGAGAAGATGCCGGATATGGTACTTCTTGACGTGATGATGCCGGAGATGGACGGATTTGAAACGTTGCGGATGATCCGTGAGACATCGAATGTCCCGGTCATTATGCTGACGGTCCGTGATTCCGAGGACGATAAGGTTCGTGGGTTGGATCTTGGCGCCGATGATTACGTGACGAAGCCGTTCAGCCCCCGAGAGTTGGTCAGCCGGGTTAGGGCGGTATTGCGACGATTTGAGAGTCTCACACCACCGGAGACATCGGTGTTGAAGATCGATGATTATCTGAGCGTCGATTTCAACACGGCAGAGGTTATTGTCGACGGGGAACGGATCAAATTGAGACCTACTGAGTTCCGCCTATTACGTCATTTAATCGAAAATGCCGGCTGGACGGTGCCTCACAGCACGTTGTTGTCTAAGGTTTGGGGATATGAATACAAGGACGAGATTTCCTATCTCCGCCTGTATATCAACTATTTGCGAAAAAAGATTGAGCCGGAAACCTCTGATCCGCAGTATATCATCACGGAACGGGGTATGGGATATCGCTTCATTGATTATGAAAAGAGAAAGGCGAAGTCCGAAGAAACCGAAGATCCAGATCCTTCCAGTTAAAATTCATCATCCTTTTTGTCGCCGTAAGCCGGTTGCGCCTTAGGGTGACTTGGTTGTTGACGACTGAGATAAACGGACTATCTGTTCCGGCAGAATATCGGAAGGTGGTCCGTTTACTGTTTCCAAAGATCGACAGATCATCAATGCATATAGAATTCTAAGACAAATTGGGTAAAATCAGGGTTAGATGGATGTTTTTGAGTCTTGGTTGATAAAATTAGGAGGTGTAGGCCGGTATGTTTTGGAATCCTATGTATTTCCTGATTAGTCTGCCGGCGCTGCTCTTGGCGCTCTATGCACAGTGGAGAGTTCGAAGTGCGTATCAGGAGTATCTGAATAAGCCTAACAACGCAGGGATCAGTGGCTTGCAGGCGGCACGATTGCTGCAGAGGCATACGGGGCTTTCACTAAGGATCGAAGGGACGCGGGGAGACCTCAGTGATCACTATGATCCTCGGAAAAAGGTGCTCCGTCTATCTAATAACGTGGCGAGGTCCTCCTCTGTGGGGGCGGTTGCGATCGTAGCTCACGAGTTTGGTCATGCGGTTCAAGATGCGCGTGCGTTTGTCCTGCTTCGATTGCGGTCTGGACTGGTTCCCGTTGTGAACTTCACATCGTGGTTGGGCCCGATCCTTTTTGTTGTCGGCATGATGCTTAATTCGCAGTCCCTTGCTACCATCGGCGTTTTCTTCTTTGGAGGGGCCGTGGTCTTTTCTCTTCTTACTTTACCCGTGGAACTTGATGCCAGCCGGCGTGCGATTGCGCTTCTCAAACAAACGGGTATTGTGAGAAGTGAGGAAGGTATTCAGGGCGCTCGAAAGGTTTTGTCAGCTGCGGCTCTCACGTATGTCGCGGCGTTGGCCCAGTCTCTCTCTACGATGTTGTACTATGTTATGGTGCTCGGAGGTATGCGACGGCGGCGGCGATAGCGTCGCTGATAGTGTTGTTGCTGAATTCAAATCACTATTCCGTTTTAAGGGGATGATCCGCTCATTTGAATGAGGGGAGGGGAAGGACTTTGTTTCGGCTTTCAGGATGGAGTGCTCTCAATGCATAAGTGCGTTTTTTCTGGCCTGGCCTATTTACTATGCTTGCTTGTTATGACCAGTTGTCAGCCCCTGACACCTACATTGCCCCCTCCAGCGACGCCAACGTCAGAGGTCATGGTTGAGACCCCTACCTTAACAGCGCCTGTGATAGCTGCGCCTGAGACCCCTTTTGTGATGACAGAGCCCTACCCTCCTTTTTTATTGGATTTTCGGCCCCGTCCCGGCGAAGAGGTATCTACCACGACTGCGATTGAGATTGTTTTTGATCAACCTATGGACCGAGAGAGTGTGGTGCAGTCGTTTGGCATCGATCCCAATGTCGAGGGATCATTCGCGTGGGATGATGCTTCAAGATTAACATTCCGACCCGACGGCTTGGTCTCTGAGACGCGTTATCAGGTTTCGTTGGGGGCAGAGGCTCAATCACAGAATGGGCTTCGAGTAGGTGACGAATACAGCTTCGCTTTCTCCACAGTGTCTCCTCTCTTGATCACACAAGTGAGTCCGCAAGATGGCGCAACCGACCTGAGGGGTGATACAGAGTTACTGCTAGCTTTTAATCGACCCGTTGTACCAATGAATTGCACTGGGAAAGATGTCCAAGCGATCCCGGAGTGTTTGGAGTTGCCTTTATCAGTCTCTCCTTCTGTTTTGGGGCGTGCTGAGTGGGTGAATACCTCACTCTATCGATTCGCTCCGATTTCAGGGTGGGGGGCCGGACAGCGGTATGATCTCACGTTGGCCATGGGTGTGGTTGGGGTTGATGGTGCTGCATTACGGAAACCCTTTAGCTGGTCATTCCAAACGGTCCCTCCCAGGATAGAAACCGTTCTTCCTGCGTCCGGAGCTAAAGGGATAAGATTGGAATCGGCGATCAGGGTTGTGTTTAACACACCTATGGATCGAAATGTCACCGGTCGGGAGTTTAGCGTCATTGGCGAAGAGGGGACCGTTGTTCCTGGGACTATTACGTGGAGGGATAACGGTGCCGAGCTTGTCTTTACTCCGACTAAGAACCTTACGTTGGACTCGACATATACTGTCCAAATCGGCCCTCGAGCTCGAGCCCAGACGAGCGCGCCTTTGGAAAACCCCTTCGCGTGGAATTTTCGGACGGTCTCGTCCCCCCAACTTATTCGGCATATGCCAGATGTCGAAGAGACTTCTGTCGGAGTTAATCAGCCTGTTCAACTCAATTTCGCGGGCGCAATTGACCCCGAGAGCTTGAGTGAGAATGTCCGCATTTCACCTGAACCGGACGCTTCCCATCTTTATACATTTTTTGACAAAGCGTCAAACGTATACACGCTCCGATGGGACCGCCAACCTCGTACAGAGTATTGTGTTGAAGTTCTGGATAACGTGGCTGACTCATACGGTCATACACTCGGTGAGACTGAGAGCTTTTGCTTTGTCACCGGTGACCTACTGCCTCGTCTTGAGTTACCGATTCCTGCCGAGATGATCACGATGAATGCGAACGAGCCCTCTCTTCTTTATCTCGGGGCGCGTAATGTTGGAAACGTTTCTTTCCTTCTTCGCGAGTTTGACGAATCGACATTTATCGGTCATACACCGCTCGATGGCGGCGAAATACTGCGAGAATGGACCGAGGCTTTTGATACAGAACCGAACCAGGGTCAACTTGTCCCTCTTCATCTCCGCAGGCTGAGGGGTGCGCTACCAACCGGGCTTTACGGTCTCGAGTGGCAGATAGAAGGTCAAAATTACGGGCCTCATCAGATCGGTATCGCCGTTGTCGATCATCATCTGACAATCAAATTAACCCGCAACGAGGCCTTGGTGTGGGTTGCGGATCTGGACAGTGGCTCTCCTATTACGCGGACTGCGGTGCGCTTGATCGATAATCAAGGGTTACTCATCGCGGGGGGTACCACGGATGATGAAGGATTGGCGAGAATTCCAATTAGTCCCGTCGAGAACCTCTGGAACCGTGTGGCAGCAGTGACCGGGTCTGCCGGCGAACCGGGTTTTGGGATTGCAATGACTCAGTGGTTCGGGGATGCCTCACCCTGGAACTTTGGACTCAATTTTGCTTCCAGCCCTTCGTCTGCCTATCGTGTTTTCTTGGAGACAGATCGTGAACTCTACAAGCCAGAACAGACCCTTCACCTTTATGGCCTGGTGCGTGAAGACCTCGATGGTGCATATCGAGTGCCTGGGTCAGAGATGCGTGTCGATATAACTCTGCACGACGTCGAATTACAGCCGGTCTACTCTAAGACATTGACGCTATCAGAATTCGGTAGTTTCTCCGGTTCGATTCATCTTGAGGAGATGATCGCACTTGGGGATTATACGATCAACGCGGAGATCCGGTCCGATGCGTATCCTGCTGTTGGTAGTTCGAAACGAATTCGTGTTGAGGCCTATCGTAAGCCACCGATCCAGGTTGAAGTATTGCCAAACTCTGAGAATCTTCGTCAGGGCGAGGTGCTGCAATTTGAGGTAAGGTCTGCTTATTTTTCGGGTAGTGCTGTTTCCAATGCTTTGGTTGACTGGGCACTCAGTGCAGAGCCCTACCATCTTTCTCAGTCTCCACATATGACCCAACCCGGTTGGCATTGGAATGATTATTCTGGTTGGGTGTCTTCTCAGGTGATCACTCGTGGACAGGGAGTGCTTGACGAGTTGGGCAGGCTTACCCTTAAGTTCCCGGCGGATTTGATGAGTTTAGGGGATTCCGATGAGATTGGATCTCAGAACTGGAGATTAAGGGCCTTGGTCACCGATCGGTCTCAGTCGCCCGTTTCTAATCCTGTCGTAGCTGTCGGGCAAGCCACGATTCATCAATCTAGTATGTATCTTGGACTTCGACCGAGATCCTGGATGGTCCGGGCTCGTGAGCGTCTTGAGGTTGATGTTCGGGCTGTTGGATGGGATGGTGAACCTCTGTCAGACCGTGAAATCAAGGTGAAGTTGATCAGGCGGACGTGGTCGCCTGATGTTGGGGATAATCGCTTGGAATCGACTAACGACTCGGTGGTCTCGGATGCAGATTTGACGACCGATGCCAATGGCGAGGGACTGGTTGTGTTCAATCCGCCGAGAAGTGGAAACTACGTGATCAGGGCGGAGAGTAAGGATGCACAGGGTGATAATATGGGCGCCGAAGCGGTTCTCTGGGTGAGTGGGGACGATTCCTTCGCATGGCGTTCTCCCCCCGATGCTATGACGATCAAACTTGATGCGCGAACTTACCAGGTCGGGGAGACCGCGCAGATATTGGTCTCCGTTCCCTTTACTACGACCTATCAGTTACTTTTCACAGTAGAGCGTGGAAATCTTCTGGACGTCAAGAGATTAGTTTTCGACCAGCCCAACCCCGTTATTCAATTGCCCATTGAGGATGCTTATGCTCCCAACGTTTACGTATCGGCATTGGCTGTGCGTCCGGGGAACGGAGACCAGGGGGCAGATGTTCGAGCGGGCTACGCCAATCTCTCTGTCGATCCGGCAAAACATCTTTTGGACGTCTCTATTGATGTGGATCGCGACGTGTATTCACCGGGGGAGGAGGCGCGGTTGTGGGTCCGTGCTTTCGATCATAGTGGCCAACCGGTTGATGCTGAGATCAACCTTTCTGTTGTGGACAAGGCTGTGTTAGAGTCAAGACAGACATCATCAGAGGCCCGGACGATTGTAGAGACCTTCTACGGCGAGCATCCTCTCGCTGTCTCTTCAGGGCATACGTTGCTCGTCCTGATCAACCGACTGGCTGACCGATTGGAAAAAACGGTGGGATTTGAGTTAGCCGACGGTCCGGTAGGACTCGGTGGTGCCGATGGTTCATTTGCGGCAGTGGGCGTTCGTCAGAATTTTCCGGACACGGCGTTTTGGGATTCGACGTTAAGAACGGGACCCGATGGACGCGTCGAGGTATTGGTGGATTTGCCAGACTCCCTGACTACTTGGGTAGTTCGTGCAACCGCAATAACGCGCGAGACCCAAGTGGGAGCGACCGAACGTGAGATTAAGGTCGATCAACCGGTGTCGATAGCGCCGGTGGTCCCCGAGTTCTTGGTCGTCGGTGATCGGGCGGAGATTGTTGCTGTGGTTCACAATAGGACGGAGTCCGCGCTCGACGCTCAAATTGCAATCGAGGCCCACGGCGTTAGCGTGGAGGGAAGTACGTCGCAGACCGTGTTGGTGCCCGCCAAGGGAAGAACTCCGGTCGTTTGGGCCTTAAACGTCTTCGAGGATGCACTGCCCAATGCAGCGTTATCTTTCTCTGTGGATGCCGGTGACTATCACGATAGAGTCGCGCTTGATGACGCAATCAAGATTGAGGGATGGAGTATTCCTGACATAAGGGGTGCGTCCGGGGTCTTGAGTGAGGTTGGAAACAAGGTGGAGGCATTTCATATTCCAGTAAGTGCGACTGCAGCCAGTGCCTTGAGGCTCCGGGTCGATACAGCCCTTGGGGCCGGGCTGGTTGACCAAGTTAAACATCTTCGTGATGATGCGGTGGGTCACGGATCCACCGATGGCTTGGCAAGTCGGGCATTGATCGCGCTGGCTGCTCTACAAGCGATGGATGTCCAGAATCCAGATACCGAGGATATCGCTAGAGAAGCTGAGGTTGTCGTTGGGGAGGCTCTTGAGTGCATTCAGATGAGGCAGAATCCCGATGGCGGCTGGGGCTGGTGGAGGGATTGGAGCAATCTCCACATGACGAGTTACGTGGCAATGACGTTGATCCAAGCTGAGTCAGCGGGGTTCTTCGTCCCCGATATTGTGTTGGATCGGGCCTTGGACTATGTTGAGGCGATGACCGCCCGCGCCTTGCAGACAGATGTGCGTTACCCTCACTTTGCATTGGCTATCCGGGTGCTCTCTCAAGCCGACCGCCCCTGGCCTTCTGGGGCCGCGACTATCCTTTATAGGGATCGGGATGCTTTAGGGGTCGCCGGTCGTTTTCATCTTGCCCTTGCGCTGGGTGCGATTGACCCGTCAGATCCCCGGGTTGCTACTTTGTTGGGCGATCTGCAATCTGAGGCTGAAATCAGCGCAACCGGCGCGCATTGGGAGGACGTCAGCAGCCAATATTGGGCGACTGATATCCAGGTGACCGCGTTAGCGGTTGAAGCTTTCATTTCATTGTCCCCCGATGATCCGCTTCTACCACAAGCTGTGAGATGGCTTATGAACGCGCGGCAGTTCAACCGCTGGCCTACGGCCTATGAAACTGCCTGGGTAAGTTCATCCTTGGCAGCCTATATCAAGAACCAAGGCCCTGCATCCGGTGATTTTAATTTTGCTCTCTCTCTCAATGGTCGTCCTCTGCTAGACGACACAGTGAGAGCGGCAAGTTCGTTGACATCGGGTCTCGAATTCGAGTTGCGATTGGGATCGGGCCTTCAGCATGGGCTCAATATCCTGGAGATCACCCGGCAGCCGGGTGAGGGGACCCTGTTCTACGCATCTGACTTGCATCTTTTTCTGCCGGTTGATCAAGTATCCTCCCAAACGCGAGGGATCAGTGTCTACAGGCAATACTGTAAGGTCTCACGAATGCGCATCGACGACGTCGATGCACGCGTTGACTCGGAATGCAGGCCTGTGGATAAGGTATCGGTCGGTGATACCGTCGAGGTTAGATTGACTTTCGTGGTCCCCGCAACGCGACATTTTGTCTTATTGAAAGACCGATTTCCTGCTGGGTTTACGCCAATACGCAGTCCCGAACCGGGGATCGATGTGTCCAGTCTTGCGATCTCTGAAGATGTGGATAAATCGCTGGGTGTGGGCGGTGGAGGCCCTCTCGATTCCGGATCATCTGGATGGAGGGATCCTTTTGATCGACGAGAATATCATGAAAGCCAGGTCAACTTTTTTGCACACCAACTTCCGCCGGGCACGTACCAGGTGCGATACCGTCTCCGGGCTGAATTTCCCGGTACCTATCATGGTCTACCCGCGGTGATTTCTGAATCTTACTTCCCGGAAGTCTGGGGGAGTACTGAGGGCGTAACTTTGGAAATACGACCGGCGGAATAGCCCGGGTTTCATCTTGAATTTTTGTCAGTGATTGCGGATATTTTTGTGGGAAATCCTTGTATTCGTAGGAGGCGTTAGCGTATGGCACAATCGGGGCAACCAAACAGCCAGGGTTATGCACCCCAGGTACCGAGGAATATCCAAGAGACGGGTCTGAATATGGGATTGCTTTCCGACCTGGCATTGAAGATTCTTTACTTCGAGAGCTATCTAGCCGGTCGCGATCTTGCGGACCGAATGGGACTTCCGTTTCCCAACATAGTTTCGGTCGTCCTGGAGTTTTTGCGACGCGAGAAACTTTGTGAAGTTCGAAGCGCATCGGGCCGTGGAGGATTCTCGGAATCCACCTACGAGTATGTACTGACGAGTAGGGGGCGCACGATGGCTCAAGATGCTTTAGATCGCGGGCAATACGCCGGCGCGGCTCCCGTGCCTTTAGGCGTGTATGTGGAGGCAATCAGGAGACAGGGGCTCCGAGATATTGCGGTTCATCAACGCCAGTTACGTCAGGCCTTGGCGCATCTGGTGTTTGCGGAGTCGACGTTCGAGCAGATTGGTCCGGCAATCAATTCAGGCCGATCGATCTTTCTCTTTGGCCCTCCTGGAAACGGCAAAACGTCTATAGCTGAGGCCATTGGGTCGCTTTTAATGGAGGGGGATATGTATATCCCCTACGCCATCGAGGTCGAGGGTCAGATCATCAAGGTCTTTGATGACGTTAACCATGAGATTGTGGAGACCCATCAATCGCATCGCCTTGATGCTAGATGGGTCAAGATAAAACGCCCGTTCATCGTTGTCGGCGGCGAACTCACCCTTGAGGGCCTGGACCTTGTTTATAACACGGACTATAAGTACTATGAGGCTCCGTATCAGGTTAAAGCAAACGGTGGGATTTTCTTGATTGACGATTTTGGGAGACAAACTGTTCGACCTACAGATCTCTTGAACCGGTGGATCGTCCCTCTTGAGAAGCGCATTGACTTTATGACTCTCCATACCGGACGGAAGTTCGAGGTGCCTTTCGAGGTTTTGATCGTTTTCTCGACTAATCTTGAACCCCAGGAGCTGGTCGACGAAGCCTTCTTGCGCAGAATTCGTCACAAAATTGAGGTCAATAATCCCAGTTGGGACGAATATGCCGAGATTTTCAGGAGGGTGGCGAAGGGGATGAACGTCCAATTCACCGAGGCCTCCCTGGCCTATCTCATCAAGGAGCATTATATCAAACCCCAACGCCCTCCGAGAGCCTGTCACGCACGAGACCTCCTCGATCAGATTATCGATATCGCACGCTATTTGAGCATTCCCCCAACGTTGAGTAAGGAGCTAATTGATCGGGCGGCTTTGTCATACTTTGTGGATTTCTAGTCCTGTGGCCCAGAGGGTACAGATTCCTGGGGATGACGCGGGATGTAGCGATATCCTGAGGCAATTGCGAGTTGCTCGTCGCTTATCTCACCAGCCACCCAGTCCGAGACCATAGGTGCTGGAAAGCGTGCTACGTGATAAACCGGACCATGAAATGCCGTGATTTCAACGGTGAGAACGAGCGTTTCTGCGGAGGGGCACAGATGACCCGAAGGTGAGGCTACCACTGCGAGCGCCGTCCATAGAGATTGCGGGCCCTCGACGTCAGAGGCTTTTGCCGAGGTTGTCGCGGTGCGGAGAGTTATATAAAGCTCACGCCGTGATTGATCATACGCAACAGCCGGATGGTACGTTGAGATATCCGAAAGCTCTTCCAGAAGAAGTATCCCGCACGGCTCTGATGTCTGATCGGTTGCCTCAGAGTCTGCAGAAGCCTGACTGCTAAATACCAGGTAGCCCAATAAGGCGATAACCAGTACATCCATTAGTGCGAAAGCTACGAGAACTATTTTCTGTGTTCGACTCATAGTACTCTCAGTATAGCATAGTAGAGCAGATGGTCATTTAAGGCGTGCATCGATGATCCGAGGAGTATCCCAGATGAGTGATGGTGAAATGAGTCAGGCAGAGACCGCTCCGTGGCGTCGTAGGCTCTCCGGAATTAACAGCAGCCTTCTGGCCTCTTTTTTACTGGGCTGGGCGCCGATTCTGGGAAAGTTTGCGTACCGCGCCAACGTCGATCCCATGACTCTGGCTGCGCTTCGCACGATTGTTGCCGCTGGATTCCTTTGGCTTGTGTACGCTCTTCTCTGGCGAAGGCGCATCCGTTTGCCCTATCGGGAGATTCTTGGATGTGTCCTGGTCGGTGCGATTAATGGCATCGGCTCTCTGTTCTATTACAATGGCTTGAATCGTCTTGACGCATCCCGTGCCTCATTGTTAGGCGCTATGTATCCTGTATGGGTCGTTATCTTTTTGAGCGCATCAGGTCAGTCGATACGGGGTATCACGTTAGTGCAACTGGCAGGTTCAATGTTGGGTGCTTTCATGGTGACATCTTCCTGGCAAACGAATAATCCCACGGACTATTTGGGCGCAATGCTGATGATCGCCTCGGCGGCAGTGAACGGTTGGTATATTGTGATGGGGCAATGGGTTCTGGCTGACGTTCCCTCACAGTCCGGTGCCCTTTACATCCTGACGGGTATGGCTGCGACGGTTACCTTCGCCCGGGTCGTGACCGGCAATCCCATAACATGGGGCGGTATTTCGCTGGCTGGCTGGCTGGCGATTGGCGCGCTCGGAATGACGACGGCTTTGTCCCGGTTAGCTATGTTTTTCAGTATTGAGAAACTGGGCGGCATTCAAACCGCGATTCTCAGTTTAATTGAACTAGCGATTAGCCTGACGCTGGCCTTCATTTTTCTGGGGGACCGTCTTCTGTGGTATCAATGGTTAGGCGCGATTCTTCTGTTGGGTGGAGGGCTATTGGCGCGCCTTGCCGTAGAGCAGGGGGCCTCGGCGCTTGCTGCGTTCGATCCTATGAATCAGCGCGATTGACCTTCACCGCTATCCCATGCTTCCCTCTCGGCGTTTTTCCTAGCGGGAAGCGCTGGAAACCTCTCCCGGCGTGGGGGGATAGGTTTCAACGAAATCCTGCGCACAGTCGTCGGTGTCGTAAATCGGCGGTTGACGGCTCAGAGACGCTGCTGTGTTTGTCACACCGGTATGGGGGATCATACCTGGGTAGGTGGCATCCCCCCAGAGTACGACATCTATGGGGATATTACCAGCACCGAGTAGTAGAACCTGGTCGCCTAAATTCCTCAGCGCAAACGGATATCGTGGGTCTCCCCAATGGGGATCAAGGATCATATTTGGCACTTCCGGCGTATGCTCGTAGAACTCCAGATCGGCTTCCGAGACCTGCAAGCCATTTACGGCGATGACAAGCACCTCCCCGGATTCAAGAGAAAGACCTGAAGGGAAGTGGAACATAGCTTCAAACGCCTCGGGGGTTTCTGCATCGCCCAGCCGGTAGGTTGAGAGGTCTACGCCCCTCTCTGAAGGATTGAAGATCTCGACCCATTCAGACTCGCTTGTGCCCCCGTAATAGACCTCGCTGATGACCAGGTAATCGACGGGTGGCGCAGGCGGTTGATAATTTCGTGTCACGATTGGGAAGTACAGAGGATGACTCGACCACCAGTCATATTCGAACATAGCCAGATAGTATTCGTATGCTTCGTCCGATCGAAGTTGGAGAGCAACTTCACGATTGACTTTGCTTGAGGTCTCGCTGCCATTGATAGATCCTGAATGCACATAGCGTTGTCCTTCGCCCAAATTGACGAGTACCATTTTATTATGAATTCCCAACCCTGTAGGGTTGCCCACGGCTGCTTGTATATCGAGGTTGTGCGTTTTCGCCTGTTGCCTCACATAGGCGACGGTTTCTAGATTTTCCTCTGGAGGGTGATCGAAATCCGGGATAAATCCGTGACCATTGAGCAGTAGGCGAACACGAGCACCTCGATGGGCCGCATTCAGGTAGGCCTGTAAGCGCAAATTCGGCTCCAGCACTGGGTCTTCACCCCAGGCTAGGTATTCGTATGCCTGCTCGACCTCGATGCTGTCGCCTATGCCGGCCCGGTTGATCAAGCCCAGGAGTGCGTCGGTCTGGCGCAAAGCCGCTTCTGGGGCTGTAAAGAACTCAAAGTGTGTGTCTCCTGATATGTGAAGAGGCGTACTGAACTGAATGGTATAACTGGTCCAGTTTGGTGTGGATAGATCGATCGCGTTTAGGTTGGGTGGGCCGTAGGTCTCCAGATAGCCTTGATTCCATCGGAGCAGGTCGCTGTGATTTTGGGGATCGAGGTCGGAGGTTATGATCTCTATGCCGCGCTGAACCACCGAAGACGCATTCGTAATCATCAACGTTCCCCTGCTTCCTGCTGTGCCGTCGTGCTTATCATCGGAAGGAAGGCTACTATATGTGAGGTTTTGAGTGCCGATGATTAACCATTCGTCGTCAATGACGATCAATTTCGGATGGAGATAGCTGTATCGATTGTAAATACGATCCTCCGGCTTATGGATCATGAACCAGACTTCCCCGCCATGCGTTTCGATTTCTGCACAGGCGTATAACTCAGTCTGCCACTCAGGAGCGTTGATGCCGAGTCCAACGGGAGATCCCTCGAGCAACACCTTGACGTTAACTCCCTCTGCGGCCTTTTTGGCAAGTGTTGAGATGAGGGCGGGGTGGCGCAGTGTATAGACCTCGAGGAGGATGGATTCGTTGGCCTGTTCCAGCTTTTCCGAGATTATCTCGAATGCGTGATCGGGTGCGATTGCCAGAGTCGTGGAGGCGGATTCTGTTACGGACAACGGAATGAAGAATGAATCTACATCCCAGCCCGGGTACAGAGCCCGCCGTCCATTTAATGGGTCCCCGGGGTTCTGGATCCAGTCCCAGAGCGTGTCACTGTCGTAAGCGGGCAAACCCGTTCGTTCATCGGGAATCCGATGAATAATTTGCCCGGTCTTACCCCGAAGGAAATTGTAGTAGGGCGTTACGGAAGGTCCAGACCATCCGGGGACCGTTGATATACCTGCGCCGTAGACGACGGTATCCACATAGCGATGATCTGGGTCCTGCAGGATGATTTCGTCTCCAGCGTTCGCCAAGCCCAACCAGCTGCTCATCTGTGCGTCGGGAGCAAAACCGAACGTTTCGATAAAGGCTGCCGCATCTTTGGCTATCCATATCTCTGATGCGTCGGTCACGGTGATACCCGGTAATCTCTTGCAAGCAATCTGCCCCGACTGATCCTTACAGATTTGCCAATCCTGAAGTGAGAGGGGCCCAGGGCCCAGGTTTGTGATACCGAGGGCTTCATCCGCGTCCATATAAGCATATCCGTCGTAGAGCACGCTTGAGATAAGAATGGTGGGTATGGCTTCGCTTCTCCAACTGGCTCGGTTGTTACTATCCCTGGGATCTGGCGTGGTTGTCCATACCCCGGCTTCATTGCGCAGGGATTCGCTGATCGGCTGGGTCAAAGATGTCACGAGGGCCAGGGAATAGGTCATCTGTGGGCTCAAACTCTCCACGTACCACGTCATAAGCTCAAGGTCCTTGGTGAACAAAGACGTGCTCGTCTGGGTTAAAAACGTCAAGTTACTCGGCAATCTATCGGTGATCCAAATCCCTGATGCGGTATCGGGTCCTCGATTGTAAATGCTCAGGTTATAGGTAATCATATCAGGTGGGATTAACGCCTTGATCTGACTGGGTCCTGTTTTGGTCAGGACTAGATCCGCTGACAACTCCCGGATCCTTGTGCTTGACGTGATGCTATTGTTGTCACTATGGAGTTCGGGGGAAGCGGTGGTCGCTGTTAAGTGACTCACGACTTCGGCTCCAACGGCAAGTGAGGGAGATATGCGCAGCGTCAGCGTGATTCTGCTCGGGATTTCTGGGTTGGGTTTTAGCTGAGATTGATGCCAGATCAAGGTCTGATCGTTGAGTTTTCTGAAGGTGTCGTGATCACTCGTCTGGTTCTGGTAGTAAGCACCCCCCGAGAGGCTTGCCGTGAGCACAACTTGGGTTGCCGTAAGCCCTCCCCGGTTTAGGAGATCAATATGTGCTGTCATAAGATCGCCGGCTCGGACCGTTGAAGGGAACTCGGATGAGAGTGCAAGATCTGAATTCTGAGAGAAGATAGGTTGGTAGGCGGCATTGATCGAACCGGGCGTGGCATTCAGTACGTCTCCATTCGCATCGAGTCCGCAGGTCAGACTGCCATCGTTGCTTTTCCAATTTACGTCCAGGTCCAAAGCTGTGGGATCTACGCGCTCCATAGATTGATAGGTCGGGGAGCCACCGGTATCCGCATTAGGCCATGGTCCTCCATCGCTGTTTGCTGTGTCTATCAGATCGCCGGCGGGGTTGATCAAGTTCAATCCTTCCCCAGCGTTGCTCAGACCAGATCCGAATGATGCGATCAGATCAGCCGGTCGATCACTGATCGTATCATCATCTGTTCGCTCGATGACGAAATAGCCGTAAGCTGGAATTTCGCCCCATAGGGGTACCGTGGGGTTCCCATCATCAGCGATAAGTGTCCACCCTTCCAGGGATTGAGGCTTGCCGGTGAGGTTGAGAAGCTCGATCCACTCATCGAATGGGCTGGCTGCAGTTCCTCCCCAAGCGACTTCATTGATAATGATAGGGGGATCGGTGGCTGCCGTTGCGAATTGGAGGGGCCGTTTGTGGGGCTGAGGTATTTCTGCTATGCTCGTTACGTATAGTATCAGGAGCAGCAAACCCAGCAGACAGGCGAGGGAGAGCGCTATGCGGTGAGTTCGTGATGAGCTCCGATAAGGTCGAGCGTGATGTTGGTCCCGTGCGTGAGTGTTTGTAACCATCGTCAACTCCTTGTTCGGATAAAGGGGAACTGACACGGTGCAGAGACACGCAAGCATGATGAAACCTTGATGGGACTTGGATTCGCTATCGATCAAGTATCGGTTCTTACTGATTCCAAGGAGTCAGTAGGTCCCAAGAATCGGAAAAATTGAGACGGTTCGAACATAGACCTTTCAGGATCATAGCATGGGTTTTTGTCGTGCCAAATTGCCGTCCGGTCGGATTCCGCTATAATGGTCTTATGCAGGCTGGGCGTCAAATCAATCTAGAATTGGCGAAGCGATGTGGGAATAGAGAGATGAATGCCGAATTGAAGGTCCTGTTTGTCGTCGCCGAGGCTACGCCCTTCTCTAAAGCCGGGGGGCTCGCTGACTTTGCCGGTTCGCTTCCCGGAGAGCTTAAGAAGCTGGGTGTGGATGTAAGGGTGATGCTCCCCAGACATAAAAGCCCTTCAGGACAAAAGCCGAAGGTCAAGATGTCCTTTCCGGTGCCAGTGGGATCGCGGGACGAACAGGCTCATCTCCTTGAAACTGAATCTTGCCAAGTGCCGGTTTATATGGTCTATCATGACCGGTATTTTGGCCATCGCGAGCATATTTATGGGTTTAACGATGATCCTCAACGGTTTGTATTTTTCTCCCGTGCGGTGATTTCGGCAGTCTCACATATGCCTTGGCGCCCTGATGTAATTCATGCCAATGACTGGCATACGTGTGCAGTCCCAACGTGGGTTGATATTCACGGGAGGGATCTCGATCCTTTCCGTCAAATTGCCACAGTGATGACGATTCATAGCTTGGCCTATCAGGGGATATGCGGGCGTTTGATTCTGGATTTCGGGCGGATGGGGCATATTCCCCACCTGGATGTGGAACCTCCGGGTAAGGTTAATTGGCTAGCCCAAGGCATTGTCCATTCGGACGCGCTCAGTACGGTGAGTCCAACCTATGCGGAGGAGATTACAACTCCAGAAGTTGGTGGGCATCTCAGTGGAATCCTGCACGATAGAAGGGATCGACTCTTTGGGGTGCTAAGCGGCATTGATGAAGACGTATGGAACCCGGCGACAGACTCAGCTTTGACGCAGTCGTTTGATGTCGAAGCGCTGCATATGAGAGAGGTTAACAAAACGGCGCTGCAGAGGGAGTTACAGTTATCCACTGATCGTGATATTCCTTTGTTAAGTATGGTGACGCGATTGGATCCCATCAAGGGTCTCGATTTGGTAGTTCCTGCGCTTGAGGCACTTATGCAATCCACGGCTTGCCAATTTATTCTCCTCGGTACGGGAAATGAGAAGTATGTCCAGATCTTGCAGGCCTTTCAAAAGCACCATCCTCGTCACGTTCGGTTTCTTAATCGTTTTGATGAACGACTGGCAAGACGTATATACGGAGGCGCGGATTTCTTCTTGATGCCAAGTCGTGAAGAATCTGCCAGCACAAGTGTTATGATTGCTATGCGGTACGGTGCTATTCCTGTCGTTCGGAGCACGGGTGGTTTATGTGATGCTGTGATTGATGTAGCTCGGCAACCAGAGCGAGGTACGGGATTTAGATTCGACCCATTTGTTCCAGAGGCCCTGGCTGAGGTTTTAGAGCGAGCTTTCAGCTATCAAAAGACTCGGGAATGGCCTGTTTTACAGACCCGGGTTATGAAGCGCGATTTCTCTTGGAAAATGGCCTCTCAGGCGTATGTGGATCTTTACAAAAGAGCCAAACAGCTCCACGCAAGTAGAATGAAGGCATAGTGTTTCTGCTCTGATTCTTATTCTGCAGTATGTCTAGGGATAGCTGACCTGGGTTGGGGCATCGATATCTGGATAGACCCTGGGGAAGTTCTGGATGTGGATGAGACGGTTAGCGAAGGAGTTCGGATCCGAGAACCCGCAGCTTTGAAACGGCTGCGCTTTTTTATTTTGTTAAAGGTGGGATGAAAATCACATTATGAAGTCTGAAAAGTCACTTCTATGCATTCATGGGCATTTCTATCAACCTCCTCGTGAGGATCCTTTTACAGGTGAGTATCAAATAGAGCGGTCGGCAGCACCCTTCCGGAATTGGAATGAGCGAATCACAGCGGAATGCTATCAGCCCATCGCGGAGGTTGGGGGGTTTGGGCAGATTAGTTTCAATCTCGGCGGAACCTTGGCGCGATGGATGGCAGAACGTGCTCATCCGGTCTATGGAATGATTATTGAGTCTGCTCGGTCCCATTACGAGCGGTGGGAAAGCAGCAACGCTATCGCTCAGTCTGTCCATCATACGATTTTGCCTTTGGCACGGGAACGCGATAAACGGTGTCAGATCCAATGGGGGATTGCCAGTTTTCTTTATCGTTTTGGCTATCGTCCCCAGGGCCTTTGGCTGCCGGAGATGGCGGTCGACCTCGAGACGCTAGACGTCGTGGCGGAATCCGGTCTCTCCTTTGTGATTCTATCTGATTCACAAGTAGAGGGTGAACTGACTGCGGGCGCCGGGCCCTATCGTGTGTCTCTTCCCGGGAATCGCTCCATTGCCGTTTTCGTCAGAGATGATGCGCTTTCTAACTACCTCTCCTTTCAGATGCCGGCCCCCGAGCATACCGGTGATTGGATCAATCACGCGCTTAAAGGCAAGCGTAAGGGGCGGCTTACGCTTATTGCGACGGATGGTGAGACCTTCGGTCATCATCAATCGCAGGGGGTCAAGGTTCTCAAAAGGTTGTTAAATCCCACGGAGCGCGATGCATATGCGATGACAACATTGGGACGTTATCTTAAGACGCACCCGCCCACCCAGGAGATCCGGGTCATCGAGAACTCAGCCTGGAGTTGTAGTCATCGGCTTGGTCGTTGGTTGACCGGCTGTGCGTGTACACCGGGGTGTGGGCATTGGAAGGGGGCCTTGCGTCGAGCTTTGGATAATCTATCCCGCGATTTTGATGAGGTCTATATGGACATCCTGGGCCGGCGGGATGTTGCACCTTGGCGTCTGCGTGATGATTACATCCGGGTCGTGATGAATCAGGTGGCCCCGTACCCGTTCTTGTCCCAGCATCGACTGGAGCATCTTACCTCTCATGCGCAAAAACAGATCCTGAATCTTTTGAGAGCCCAGTATCATCGACAGCGCATGTTTGTCAGCTGTAGTTTTTTCTTTGCTGATCTGGATAGAATAGAGCCTCGTTATGCGATTGCTAACGCTGTTCAGGCGATGGCTCTCGTCTACTACGCTACCGGAGAGGATCTTACTCGGTCTTTTAGACGGGACCTGCGTGTCACTATTAGCGGTCGGACCGGACGATCTGGCGCTGAGATTTTGGATGAGATTATGAAAGATGCTGATTTTGGTCAAGGAGCATTAGGTGGAGATATGGCTCTTCAGCGTCCCGAAATCAGCGGTGTGAGAATATAGTTTTATGCATTTAGAATTGTCGCCAGCGATAACAATGCAATGAATGAACAATCTGTATTGGTATCTCGGAATAAACAAATGCCGCCGCCGATGAGTGCTTCCCGAGAGATGAATCGACGTAGTCTACATCGATTGGCTCTTGGCCTCTTGTTGTTACTGGGAGCTTTGGTGCGCTTTGTTAACCTGGATTGGGGTGAGGGGACGCATCTGCACCCGGACGAGCGGTATCTGACAATGGTTGCAAGCGGCCTTCGGTTCCCTGGAGAGGCAAAGACGGAGAGTGGGGACCCGATTTGCACAGGTCTAGCTTCGTGTTTGAGCCTCTATTGGGATACAGATGACTCTCCCCTTAACCCGATGAATTACGACTCGTTTATCAACTACGTTTATGGAACGCTGCCGATTTTTGTCACCCGAGCGGCTGGTCGTTGGGTTGATCCGATCCTTTGCGGCGAAACGACGGTATTCACCCCCCAGTCCTGCCCAGCGGGTACGTATACGGGGTATGCTGGCATTCATTACGTGGGGCGCGCACTTTCCGCTTTGGCAGATTTGGCAGCACTATTGGGATTAGTCCTGTTGACCCGCTCCCTCTTTGGGGAACGGGTATCTTTGCTTGCCGGGGGGCTTTACGCCTTCGCCGTGCTGCCGATTCAGCACGCTCATTTCTTTGTCGTGGATAGTTTTGCGACGGTGTTTGTCGTGTGGTCGATTTTTCTGTGTGTTTTGGCAACTCGTCGGCCCAAGTTAGGTTTGAGCATTGTCGTTGCCGGCTTGACAACCGGTCTTGCGGTGGCCTCAAAGATCAGTGTGTGGCCATTAGTCGGCATTGTCGGCCTGGCGGGTGTTGTGAAGTTTGATGCGAATCGGCGTCCGAGATTTTGTTTGACGTATCGCAGGGTGCTTCTATTAACAGCCAGTGGAGCCATAGCGGCTTTGGCATTTCGGGTCGCACAACCTTATGCTTTTACCGGGCCGGGTTTCTTCGGCGTCAAACCGAACCTTCAATGGGTTTCGACGATTCAAGATATCCGCAGGTTGATGAGCGGACAGCAAGATGTCCCCTATGGGCATCAGTGGACAGCGCGAGCCTCAATTCTTTTTCCGCTTCGTAATATGATTTTCTGGGGCATGGGAATAGCTATGGGGGTTACGGCTTGGGTCGGCTGGGCGTGGCTTGGGGTGCGGCTGATCAAGCAACTTCGCGGGCACTCGCTTGATCAGCCATTCTCCTTCCGTGTTTTGATCCCCTGGATCTGGGGCATCGGGTTTTTCCTCTATCAATCAACTCAGTGGGTCAAATCGATGCGGTATTTGCTGCCTGTATATCCCTTCTTCGTGCTTTTCGCTGCTGCTTTCTTGATCGAGCTAGCTCGATCACACGTTGGGCAACGTATGAGTTCTACAATAAGGAGGGTAGGGGATTGCGCGGTGCGTTTGCTGCCGGGTTTTGTTTTCCTGGCGACGGCTATGTGGGCGTGGGCTTTTCTCCATATTTATCTTAAGCCCGTCACGCGCGTAACAGCCTCCCGGTGGATGTATGATAACATTCCGACCGCTGTCACGTTGAAACTAGCGACAGGAAGTGATTTACAGATACCCATCAAGCCTGATACGAAGCTCTCTGTCGCAACATCCGGGGCTGGAGGCAGCTTAGGAGTGGCGGATGCCATTTGGGTAGAAGCGGCCTCGGTTAACAAGATCGATCCCAACGAAGTGCCCGGGCCTCGCGAAGTCGAAGTTGTCGTGAACGGTCGGTCAGCATCTGCCACCGTAAATTTCACTAGCCCTTCAACTCAGCCGCTGAAGGTAAGATTCGACCCTCCGGTGGAGGTGAGCGGCGGAGAGACCGTCAATGTGGAAGTCGGCCTTCGTCGTGGTCAAGCGGTTATCCTGCGCACCTCGGTGATCGCCAATGAGCATTGGGATGATCCTTTACCTTTACGAATTGACGGGAAGGACCCGTTCTGGAACTGGTATCAGGATTTGAGTTCAAGCCCCACCGGACAGATGAACAACTATGATAACGATACAGAGGAGAAACGACGACAGCTCTTAGATTGGCTTGATGAGGCTGATTTTATTGCCTTATCGTCCAATCGACTCTATGCGTCGATTCCCAGATTGCCGCAGCGTTATCCGCTGACGACCGCTTACTACAAAGCTCTATTTAACGGTGATCTGGGCTACGAACTCCGAGCTGAGTTTGTCTCCTACCCCACCTTGGGCTCTTTGCAGTTTCCCGATCAGGAAATGCCCTTTACGCTTCCTGAGGCCGAATATAGCAATAAGGCTTCCCATTCAGTGCGCTTTCCGCCAGCGGAAGAGGCTTTTAGCGTCTATGATCATCCGACGGTCCTTATCTTTGCCAAGACGTCAGCATACTCGTCCGAGCTTGCCGAGGCTCAGCTCCCTCCTTCACTCCTGGACGATGTTCAATGGATGACCCCGAGGGAGGCGACGCGTCGAGGTCTGTTTGATGGCATCGGAGGGGGAGGGGACGGCGAAGCGGACTCATTGTTGTTAGATCCAAAGCTTCAGATCGAGCAGGCCACCGGGGGAACGTGGTCTGAGCTCTTTAACACCGATGCAATTCACAACCGAGTTCCTGCTCTGTCAGTTTTGCTCTGGTGGGGTGTCCTGCTCTTGCTCGGATCCATGGCTTTTCCCTGGCTTTATTTTGTATTTCCTAATCTTCGGAACCGTGGTTATGGACTGGCAAAGGTCGTCGGATTGCTGGTATGGGCGTACGTTGGATGGCTTTTGGCCAGCTTGCATATCGTTCCCAGCGTGCGGTCGACGTCAGCGGTTTTGCTGATTTCGGGTTTAACTGTCAGCGGCGTTGTTGTCTGGCTGCGCCGCCCCACGTTCGTAGCGTTTCTCCGCACGAGATGGCGGGAGATCCTTCGAATCGAGCTTATCTTCCTGGGACTTTATCTCGCTTGGGTAGGCATTCGATACTTAAACCCTGATCTCTGGCATCCAGTGAGTGGTGGTGAGAAACCTATGGATTTCGCGTACCTCAATGCGGTCGTCAAGTCCACATGGTTTCCTCCCTATGACCCTTGGTTTGCCGGTGGTCGGATGAACTACTATTACTTCGGATTTGTCGTGGTCGGTGCGTTGATCGAGTTATTGGGTATCGTTCCCAGTATCGCTTACAACCTAGCCGTGCCCTCTCTCTTTGCGATGACCGGATTAGGAGCTTACACCGTCGCTTCGAATTTGGCCGGTGGAGACGAAAGTCGGGCGATTCGAGCTGGGATTTGGGGTGTGCTGCTCCTTTTAGTTTTGGGCAATTTGGGCGAGGTTCAGTTAATTTTTAACGGCCTCGTCGATATCGGAGGCGTCGACTTCGAGAGCCTGATCCCTGGATATCCCGAAACCGTCTCAGCACTCGCGGGCCTGTGGAAGGTTGTCACTAAGGGGCACGCGTTTAACTTTAGGCCGGAGTGGTGGTACTGGGATGCGACGCGGATGATTCCATTCGCCGAGGGGGAAGTGGGCCCAATCAATGAGTTCCCCGCGTTTACCTTCCTGTATGCTGATCTGCACGCTCATATGATGGCTCTTCCGCTCACTTACGTTGCGCTTGCGATCGCTTTGCAATGGGGCTTGGGTGTAGCGCGGTCGATGGCACGCGGGTGGAAAAGGGTTTTCCCCAAGCCAGTGGGTAGTTTGTTGCTTGCTATGCTGGTTGCAGGGGCTCTTCGCGCGACAAACACGTGGGATTATCCGACTTACTTGGTGTTGATGACGTTTGGTTCGCTCTTAGGTGCCGCGCCGGCTTTGACGCCTGAACCTGAGACGTCTTCCCCCTCCGAGCCAAGATTGGTTTTGACGACTGCATGGGCGTGGGGGGGGCGATTGTTGATAATGCCACTCCTCCTGTTTTTGGGGGCAGAGTTATTGTTCCGACCTTTTGTCGCTCATTATATTGTCTCGTATACCACTTTTGACCTGTGGAAGGGAACACGAACTCCTCTGGGTATCTTTTTCTTGATGCTGGGTCAATTTCTTTATCCCCTGATTCTGGGTGTATGGATGGATGGGAAGCGATGGGTCACTTCCTTGCAGGCAGCGGAGCATCAATCATTTTCCTGGTGGCACGTGGTTATGGTGGTCGCTGCTTTAGCGCTGGGCTTGAGCATCACCATCATTTTCTTTGATGCCCCCGTCGGATGGGTTGTTGTTCCACTGGGCATCTTTGCGGCTTTGCAAGTTTTCATCGCTCGAGATCAACGCCATCGGACGCTCTGGCTCTGGACGGGGTCGGCTCTTGCGCTGGCCTTAATGGTAGAGATTCTGGTGCTTCGGGGAGATATCGGTCGAATGAATACCGTTTTCAAGTTTCACTACCAGGTGTGGACGTTGTTAGGCGTCTGTGCCACGGTTTTTATCGAGCGAATTGTGCACGGCTGGCTCGGTAGAACTTGGGTGACGGGAGTTCAGGAGGGTGCTTTGATCGTGATGGTGCTTCTTCTGTTGGGCGCCGGCCTCTATCCCGCCTTGGCAATCCCTGCAAAGACGCAAGATCGATGGGCTGCGGAAGCTCCGCTGACCCTCGACGGTATGACATTTATGGCCTATGCGACCCAGTATGAGCACGGCGGCGATATCCCACTCTGGGCTGATTATCAAGTTATCCGATGGCTTCAAGAAAACGTAGAGCATACCCCCGTCATTATGGAGGGGGTGGGAGCTCGCGAATATCTTTGGGGAAGTCGCGTCAGTGTTTATACCGGACTGCCAGCCGTCGCAGCCTGGCGTTGGCATCAGGTTCAACAGCGCGGTGCTATGCCTGCCGGCACGGTGGAAGCCCGAATGCAAGACGTGCGGTACTTCTATAACGGGGCTTCACCGATGGAGGCTGTCGAGATCCTGGATAACTATGACGTCTCTTACGTAATCCTCACTCCGTATGAGCGCGCCTATATGATCCCGGAAGCGAAAGCGAAATTCACCTATCTCGTCGAGAATAATTGGCTCGACGTTGTCTATGATGACGCCTATAGTACGATTTTCAAGGTGACCTCGCTCGGCCATTGACGAATCCATCCCCCCTGTACAGGGTAAACGAAGCAGTTCCAAGGGCGCTCGGGCCCAGCAGATGGCCTCCCATCAAGTTTGCCGCTTTACCTTGTTCGGACCTACGCACGCGATAAACCTTGAGGATGTTTCGCCGACTGACCTGCTTCGAAGTCCCATATTATGCAGTTTCAGAGAGGATCGCATAAAGGGTCAAGTCGTTGGTATGACCATCTGCTCGAAACATATCGACGGCGATCATCTTGCTGTCGTCTGCGAGTGCAAGGGTCTCTGATTCAGTGACGAGATGGACATAGCGGCGTCCGTAACCATCGCGCTTCCAGTCGAGGAGATAGTCCCCGGGCTCGACTTGCCAGGGTGCAAGCCCAATCTCCGACCACGGCAATACACGGCGCCGCAATCTGGGAATCTCAAGAAACTGCCAATTTGCGACAAGGATGCGACCCTTCACATCGAGAAGCGAGGCCGTCTGTCGTAGCAGTGCATAACGGTTGGTATATCCGGGGATGTGGTGTAACACAGCACGCAGGATGATCCAATCGAACGCTCCCCGGACGTGGGCAGTCCAGCCAGCATTCAATAGATCCAACGCAATGAACTGGGCAGCAAGCGTCAGATCCCCTTGATTAACGTGCGATCGAGCCATGGACAACATCCTCTCCGAGTTGTCCGCCCCGATATAGGTGCAGCCCGGAGGAAGCAGCGATGCAAGTCGCCCTTGACCGCATCCCAGATCCAGCACGCGAGATCCAGGCGTGATTCGAGGTAAGATGCGCCTCAATCCGGGCTCCGTAGGGGCACGGGATGCATCGAAGGATTGAGCGAACGTATCGTAGAACAAGCGATTAAGATCTCGGAGTATTTTCGCAGTCTGATATCTCATGAGTTAGAGTATAGCAAAGCCTCCCCGCATGCGCAAGACAAATAGCGAGTACGAGAATGGCAGGGACAATGTTTTACCTTGTGGAGAATTACGTAGCGTTTACTGGGCCTTTGTGGTCTCTTATGGGTGTTATATGCGATCCACATGGTATAATCATTGTATGGCTAAAGGAGGAATACCCGAACGCATTGATTTAAGCGACCCGAAAAAACGTCGCAAGATCCTCAGGCTCCTGCGGGCAGTTCGATCGATGCCCAACAAGGGTGGGGACCTTATGGATGTCCTGCGCCGTTATCCCAATGAGAGTGGGACGTACGCCAAATCTCAATTGTTAGGGGCTTACCGTGAGTTGGTCGAGGCGGGAGATATCCCTAAAAGTTCCAAAATCGAGCGGGAATTGCAGGGGCGACCGGTGAGAACCATATCAGGTGTGGCTCCGGTCGCTGTTTTGACCGAACCTTATGCGTGTCCCGGGAACTGCATCTTCTGTCCAGATCAGGACGCTGCGCCGAAGAGTTATCTCGATGGCGAACCCGGTGTCTTGCGAGCACTACAAAATGCGTACGACCCGTATCAGCAAACTCGAGTCCGAATTGAGGCGCTGGAAGCTATCGGGCACGCAACCGACAAGATTGAGTTATTGATCCTGGGCGGTACCTGGTCGGCCTATCCGGAAGACTACCGTGTTTGTTTTCTGCGACGCTGTTTTGATGCGATGAATGAGGCATCGTCAAAGACTCTCCGCGAAGCATTTGTGCTCAATGAAACTGCGCCGCACCGCAATGTAGGATTGGTAATCGAAACCCGTCCGGATTGCGTAACACCGGAAGTGGTTGTTAAGCTACGCCGTCACGGTGTGACCAAAGTTCAGCTAGGCGCGCAG
>CAYMAQ010000009.1:0-15735 GCA_964388385.1 uncultured Anaerolineales bacterium
ACCCCAATCAGTTGATGATCAACGAGGAAACCGTCGTCGACCTGCCCGCTCTGCGAGAGGTGCTGGTTGAGGAACACATCAAGCAGTTTGGCACCACCGACGATCTGCTGATCGGCCTCCAGCTCACCCATTCGGGCCGCTTTTCCCGCCCTGACGTCAAATCGAAGCTGGAGCCCAAGATCCTCTACCACCACCCCATCCTGGATGACAAGTTCGGCATCGACCCGGATATGCCGGTGATGACCAATGATGAGATCGCCGTGTTGATCGAGACCTTCGCCCGCGCAGCCGCGCTGGCCCAGGACGCGGGCTTCGCTTTCGTCGACGTCAAACACTGTCACGGTTACCTGGGACACGAGTTCCTCTCCGCCTACGATCGACCGGGTCCCTACGGGGGCAGCTTCGAGAACCGCACCCGCTTCCTCCGCGAGGCCGTCGAGGCGATCCGCCACGCAGCCCCCGGACTGGGCATCGGCGTGCGGTTCAGCGCCTTCGACTTCATCCCCTTCCAACCGGGGGAGGACGGCATCGGAGAGCCGGTCGATCTGCCGCAGACGCCCTATCGCTACGCGTTCGGCGGGGATGGGACGGGCACGGGCATCAACCTCGAAGAGCCCAAGCAGTTCCTCGATCTGTTAGCCAAATTGGACATCGAGCTGGTCAACGTGACCGCAGGCAGCCCTTATCACGTGCCGCACATCCAGCGTCCGGCCCTCTTCCCGCCGTCGGATGGGTATCAACCCCCGGAGGACCCGCTGGTCGGCGTCGCCAGACAGATCGCCGCCACCGCAGAGCTCAAAGCGCACCGACCCGAGCTGGCGTACGTGGGCTCGGCCTACTCGTATCTGCAGGAGTGGCTCCCCAACGTCGCACAGCACCTGGTGCGCACCGACCAGGTCGATTTTGTTGGGCTGGGCCGGATGGCCCTTCCGTATCCGGATATGGCCGCGGACGTGCTCGTCGGGCGGTCCCTGGATCGCCGGCGCATCTGCCGGACCTTCAGCGATTGCACCACCGCCCCGCGCAAGGGGATGGTCTCCGGATGTTACCCGCTGGATGCGTTCTACCGCCAGCGACCCGAGAAGGACGCCCTGGACGAGATCAAACGCGAGCAGGAATGACACGAGAAGGAGACAATCATTACCATGGATAAGCAACGATACGTGCAGGTAGGGCTGGGAGGGCGTTCCCGGATGCTCTTCAACGCCATTCTTCAAGACTACAAGGACACGTCCGAGATGGCGGCGGTCTGCGACATCAACCGGGGCCGCCTTGAGATGGCCTTGAACGAGGCCGAGGAATTGGGCGTCGATCTGAAGGGCTATCCGGCCCACCAGTTCGACCGGATGATCGCGGAGTGCCGGCCCCACGTGGTCATCGTCACCACCAAGGACTGCTATCACGATCAATACATCGTCCGGGCGATGGAGATGGGCTGCGACGTCATCACCGAGAAGCCTATGACAACCGATGCAGAAAAGTGCCAGCGCATTATCGACACCCAGCGCGAGACCGGGCAGACCTGCCGCGTGACGTTCAACTACCGCTACTCACCGCCGCGCACGCAGATGAAGGCTGTGCTGATGTCCGGCGTCATCGGCAACATCCACTCCGTCGACTTTCACTGGATGCTCGATATCCGTCACGGCGCGGACTACTTCCGCCGCTGGCACCGCAACAAGGAGAACTCCGGCGGGCTGATGGTCCACAAGGCCACCCATCACTTCGACCTGGTGAACTGGTGGCTCTCCACCGTGCCGGAATCCGTCTTCGCCCGTGGACACCGTAAGTTTTACACCCCGGAGACCGCGGAGCGGTACGGGCTGCAGAACCGCACCCAGCGCTGCCTCACCTGCCCGGAGACCCGCTGCCGCTTCCGGCTCGACATCCGGAACAATGAGAAGCTCAAGGCCCTCTATCTCGACAACGAGGTCTACGACGGGTATTTCCGCGACCGGTGCGTCTTCAGCGAGCTCATCGACATCGAGGACACGATGAACGTCCTCGTCAATTACCAGAACGGCGTCAAGATGAGCTACTCGCTCAACGCCTTTATGCCCTGGGAGGGCTACACCATCACCCTGAACGGCAGCCGGGGGCGCATCGAGCACCGGACGGTCGAGTCGTCCTACATCAACGCGGACGGCAGTGTGCCGGGGGAGACCCAGAAGCGGGGGACCAGCATCACGGTCTTCCCGCACTTCGGATCCTCTTATAGCGTCGACGTCTGGACCGCCAGGGGCGGGCACGGCGGCGGCGACAGCCGCATCCTGGAGGATATCCTGGGCGCCGAACCGCCCGACGACCCCTATCTGCGCGCGGCGGACCAGCGGGCGGGCGCCTACTCCATCCTCACCGGGGTGGCGGCTAACCGCTCGATGGCCGAGGACCGCCTGATCCGGATCGACGAGCTGGTGCAGAACATCGGTATGCCCGACTATCCGCCGATGCCCACCGCCGCGGAGCCCCTGTCGTTCGAGGAAGCGGGACCGGTGGATATTCCGCAACCTGAGGATATGTGAGAGCGTTTCAGTCCCCGGCACGCTCAAAGTACGAGCGTGCCGGGGACTGAAACGCGAAGGAGCACTATGCAAACTTTGCACATGATCGGCAACGCCCACATCGATCCGGTGTGGCTGTGGCAGTGGCACGAGGGCGTCCAGGAGGTCCTCGCGAGCTTCCGCTCCGCCCTGGACCGGATGGACGAGGATCCCGACTTCTGCTTCACCGCCAGTTCCGCCGTCTTCTACGCCTGGGTGGAGCGTATCGACCCGGCGATGTTCGCCGAGATTCAAGCGCGCGTCGCAGAGGGACGATGGGAACCGGTCGGCGGCTGGTGGATCGAGCCGGACTGCAATATACCCGGTGGGGAGTCCTTCGCCCGCCAGGCACTCTACGGACAACGGTACTTCCGTGACAGGTTCGGCAGTCCCACTGACGTCGGCTATGCGATCGATAGCTTTGGACATAACGCCGTGCTGCCGCAGATCCTCAAGAAGAGCGGGCTCGACGCCTACGTCTTCATGCGCCCCGGCCCCCACGAGAAAGGTCTGCCCGGGCGGCTCTTCCGGTGGGAGGCGGACGACGGCTCGCGTGTGCTCGCCTACCGGCTCCCGTTCCAGTACAACACGTGGGGGCCGAATATGGAACCCCACGTGCGGCGCTGCGCCGGCGAGATGAAGGCGCCGGTCGACACGCTGGCATGCTTCTACGGGGTGGGCAACCACGGAGGCGGCCCGACCCGGGAAAACCTCGCCACGATCCGCCATCTGGATGGACGTCCGGACCTGCCGAAGCTGGTCTTCAGCACGCTGACGCGCTTTTTCGAGGCCGTCCGGGAGAAAGCCTGGCCCCTGCCCGTGGTCCACGACGAGCTGCAGCACCACGCGAGCGGGTGTTACGCAGCCCACGCCGGCGTCAAGCGCTGGAACCGCCGGGCGGAGAACGCACTGCTGCGCGCGGAAACGTGGAGCGCAATCGCCGCCCGGGTCACGGGGCAGGCCTACCCCGCGGCGGCCTTCGAGCGGGCCTGGAAACACGTCCTCTTCAATCAGTTCCACGACATCCTCGCCGGCACCAGCCTCGAGATCGCCTACGAGGACGTCCGCAATCGATACGGTGAGGCCATGACGGTCGCAGACACCGCCCTCAACGACGCCATCCAGTCGCTGGCCTGGTCTATGCGTATCCCTGAGGAGCCGGACGTCAAGCCGTTCGTGGTTTTCAATTCGCACGCTTGGGAGAGCCGCGCCGAGATCGAGATGGAGATGGGACGGCTGCCTGAGAGAATCGCCCTCGTCGACGATCGAGGGCACCCGGTACCGCACCAGCGAGTCCAGTCCCACGCCACCGCGGGCGGTCGTACGCGGGTCGCGTTCATCGCCACGCTGCCCCCGCTTGGCTACCGCGTCTACCGACTGCAACCCATGGGACCGACGGTCGAGTCCCCGGACGTGACCATGGGCGACACAACGCTCGAAAACGCCCATTTCCGATTGACGTTCGATCCCGAAATGGGCACCCTGACCAGCCTCCTCGATAAGAAGGCCGGCGTGGAGGCCCTGGCGGGACCGGCAGCACGGCCTGTGGTCATCGCCGATCCCAGCGACACCTGGAGCCATGGGGTCTTCCGCTTCGATGAGGAAGTCGGGACGTTCACCGCGACCCGAATGCGGGTGTTGGAAGTGGGGCCGGTGAAAGCGGTGATGCAGGTGGAGAGCACCTACGGTCACTCCCGCCTCATCCAGAATTTCACGCTCTACGGAGGACCGGATGCCCCCCCGAGAATCGACGTCCACGTGACGATCGATTGGCACGAACAGTTCAAGATGCTCAAGCTTCGTTTCCCGATCAATGTGCGGTTCCTGACTGCTACGCACGCGGTCCCTTACGGACACGTCGAGCGGGAAGCGAACGGCGAGGAGGAACCGATCCAGGGATGGGTCGACCTCTCGGGCACCCATCCAGACGGCGACATCCGCTACGGGCTGAGTGTGCTCAATGATGGTAAGGCCAGTACGGACGTCAACGGCCATGACATCGGACTCACGGTGCTGCGGAGCCCGATCTATGCGCATCACTCACCGACCGAACCCCAACCGGGACGCGACTACGCGTTCATCGACCAGGGACGGCAGACGTTTACGTACAGCCTGCTCCCGCACTGTGGGAGCTGGGAGGATGCGGGCACGGTCCGCCACGCGGCCGAGTTGAACCGGCCCCCGGTCGCCCTCCCCACCACCTATCGCGACGGGCCACTCCCGCTCACCGACAGCTTCCTTGACGTCGACTGCAAAAACATCGCGGTCGCCGTCCTCAAACAGGCCGAGGAGGGCGAAGCCCTGATCCTCCGGGCCTACGAAACTGAGGGGCGGGCCACAACGGCGACGCTGACTCTACCGAGGTGGGGACGGGAGATTCAAGCCGAGTTCGCACAGGGCGAGATCAAGACGTTCCGCATCCCCGACGACGAGGCAGCGCCGGTCGTGGAAACGGATTTTCTGGAGGAGAAGATTTCAGTCCCCGGCACTCCGCGAAGTACGCGGAGTGCCGGGGACTGAAATCGGACTGGAATCGAAAAATCAAAAGGAGTTTTTATGGCATCGCAAAACAAACAACCCAATATCCTGCTGATCCACGCGGACCAGCATCGGTTTGACTGCCTGGGCGCATACGGCAACCCTGACATTGAAACGCCCAACATCGACGAGCTGGCCCGGGACGGCGTGCGGTACGAGAACAGCTTCTGTCCCTATCCCGTCTGCACCCCCTCGCGGTACAGCCTGCTCAACAGCCAGTACGTCCATCAGCACCTGGGCTGGCACAACCGCAGCACGATCCCCCAGGGTATCCCCACCTTCCCCCGGGTGCTCAAGGACGCCGGTTACCGGACGAAGGCGGTGGGTAAGATGCATTTCACACCGACCTATCTTGACGTCGGCTTTGAGTCCATGGAATTGGCGGAACAGGACGGCCCGGGCCGCTTTGATGATGATTATCACCGGTGGCTTCGCGACGAGGGCCTCATCGACGCCATCGACCTGATGGACCAGCGCCGCGAGTACCGGAGAGAGGCGCCGGAGCCCTATTGGGAGACCCTCGGCGCGGTGACCTCCGACCTCGACGAGGCCCACCACTCCACCACGTGGATCGCCGATCGCGCGATGGAAACGCTGGAGACGTGGGATGACGAGGGCCATATGCTGATGGTCGGGTTCATCAAGCCCCACCACCCCTTCGACCCTCCCGCACCCTGGGATCAGATGTACGACCCGGATGCGTTGACCCTGCTGCCCGGCTGGACCGAGGCCCCCCTGGATCGGGACCTCCAACGCAGCGAGGGTTATTTCCCACACGCCGAGCATACCGAGTCAAAAGTCCGCCGCGCGATGGCGTACTACTACGCGACCATCAGCCAGATCGACCATCACGTCGGGCGGATGATCGATGCGCTTCGCCGACGCGGTCTTTACGACGACACCCTGATCATCTACACCAGCGACCACGGTGAGTACCTGGGATTCCACCACCTGGTGCTCAAAGGGAACTACATGTACGATCCGTTGGTCAAGGTGCCTCTGATCATCAAGTATCCGCAACAGACCCGCGCGGGCGAGGTCTCCGACGCCCTGGTCAACAACGTCGACGTCGCACCGACCCTTCTACGTGTAGCGGGTTGTGACGTACCGGGGACGATGGAGGGCATCGATCTCACCGGTGCCGGCGCCGGGCACAACCAGGTCTTTGCCGAAGCCTGGGGGGGGCAGGAATACATGGTGCGCACGCCCACCCGGAAGCTGATCTGGAGCCAAAACCCGGAGCACTCGCAGTTCTTCGACCTGCAGCGCGATCCGATGGAGATGGACAACCGCATCGACGACCCCGCCTATGCCCAGGATATCACCGCACTGCGTGAGGCGCTGCTCCGGTGGGCGCTCTTTGACGCGAGATCCCACCCTCACATCGATTTCGACGCGCCGGTGATCGAGGGACCTAACGTTCCCGAGCGGGTGGATGGGCACGCCGAAGCGATGGCCGACTATTTCTACCAGCAGATGCAGTCAACCCCACTGGACGCGCTCTTCGAATCCTGAATCCACAGAGCAGGACCGCGGGCATCCTGCCCGCGGTCCTGCTCTTACCGATTTCGAATGATGTATCGACTCCCCCTACATTTGCCCTGCGAATTCGGCGACTCGTCTTGACAACGCGACAGGTCGCTTTATAATGAGGATACAGGATGAACACATGTTCTATTCAGACCCAAAACTATGATCAAAACCCACAACACGTTGACCGTTTTACTGGGACGCCGTCAGGCTGAAACCGGGGAGCGCTGGTCGCTGCGGCACCTGGCCCGAGAGGCCGAGGTGCCCAAAGACCTGGTCTACCGCCTCGATGCGGGCACGGCCCGATACGTGAACCTGGACGCGCTGGACCGCCTGTGCCGGGTGCTGGGCTGCCGACCCGGCGATATCCTGGCGTGGCACACCGGCGTACCCGGGGAGGACGGGTCGGCATGACCACCGTCACCAACCCCTTCGACGTCCTGCCCTCCGGGCTCTTCAATCTGCTTGGATCCGGGGGGCATCAGCGGCACTATATGGCGATCCTGCTTCGGATCTATGGGCTTGCCGAGTACAACCGCTTTGGGTTGACCCGAGAAGTCGTCATGGCAGAGATTATGGACTATCTGACCCACGAGGGGGCGGAGGCGCTCACCCGGGACGAGGACGAGACGTACGACGGGGACGGCGCGTCCCTCGATGATACCCCGCGCAGCACCGACGCCAAGACCTACGCGTCCTGGGCACTGCGGCGCCTGATCGAGGCCGGTTGGCTGGAGCGCGAGCAGTCCTCGGACTATACCGAGTTCATCATTCTGCCCGACTACGCTTTCACGCTGTTGGAAGCGCTGCGGTCCATCCAGGAACAGAAGCCGCGCGAATACACGGGTCAACTCTATGCTGCCCACCAGCTGTTGACCAGCGAGAACGAGGACTTCTCCCCGGCGCTCGCGTTGACCCAGTCCTATGACAGCGTCCGCCAGTTGGTCCGGGGGCTCAACGAACTCAACCAGAATATCCGGCGGTATACGGAGCGCGTGACGCGCGACCGCCCGGTGGCGGAGCTGCTGCGGCTGCAGTACGAGGACTACGCCCAGGTCCTGGGGCCAGCCTACCACGCGCTCAAGACCTCGGATCACATCTCCCGCTACCGCCGGGACGTCGTCGCGCGCCTGCAGACCTGGCAGCTGGACACCGACTGGATCAACCGGGCGGCCGACGAACTGGCGACGCAGGGCCAGCACTCCCCCGCCCAGGCCGTCGACGAGATTCACCACTATATGAGGTTCATCATCACCCAACTGGAGGGCCTCGACCCCCTGCTCGCGGAGATCGACCGGCGACACGCGCAGTACATCCGCACGTCCCTGCGCCAGATTCAGTACCAGCTGGTGGGTGCCGACGGCGGGTTCAAGGATCGCTTGGCGGTATTGGCCAAGCATCTGGCAGCGCGTCTCAACGAGGACAAGATCCTGTTGCCCCGGGACGCGCCGTCGTTCCTCTCTTCGCCGGTGCGCCACCCGGACAGCCGCAGCCTCTACACACCTCCCCGGCGACGCGCTCCCTTCGATCCCGCCCCGATCACGATGAGAACCCTGGACCCGGCGGTCATTATGGCGATCCGGGAGACCACCCTGGAGGAGATGGGGCAGGTTATCACACCCGCCAAGATCCAGAGCTTTGTCGACGGGCTCTTCAACGGGCACCGCGCCCTCCACATCCGTGACCTGCCCACCGACACCTTCGCCGGGGATGACGGGCTCCCGTGGTTGATCTATACGATCGCGTACGGCAACCACCCGGAGGTCCGGTATGACGTCGAGCCGGTGCCGGGCGAACCGGTGCTGCTGAACGAAGGGGTCTCCGTACAGCCCTTCCAATTGGTCAAGCGGGCGGGTGCGCCCCGGACCCTTGAAGCCACCGATAAAAGTTAGTGCAGGAGATACCCTATGGCTATGACACTGGATACCGTCCTGGACGTCACCGACCTGCCCAGCAAGGTACGGGATGAGATCCCCAGGGTGATGAATCGACTGCTGGGGAGCACGTTTCTCTACCAGGACCAGGACCGCGACAAAGAGGACTACTATCTGATCTTCCGCCACCGCGACGTCTTTGACGCACTCTGCAGCGCCGCGGGCTTCACCCTGCTCCACGACGACTACCACCGCATCTTCCAGGTCGTCTCGGAGTACGGCTACTGCCGAAGACGATACAAACTCGACGAGTCGCTGATCATCGTGGTGCTGCGCAAGCTGTACGAGGAGCAGTCCGAGCGCCTGAGCCTGGCCAAGGACCCCGTCGTGACCCTGGGTGAGGTTCGGGAGGAGTATCGGACCATCACCGGCAAGGAGCGGGATCTGGGCATCGGCCAATACGACCGACTGATGCGCCGGATGCGAAACCTGGGGCTGATCGAGGTCATTGACGGCCGCTCGTTGGACGTCCACGACAGCGAGGCGCGCATTCGGCTGCGGGGTTCCATCAAGATGATGCTGCCGGTTCAGACGGCGGAGGAGCTCGAAGCGTGGCTGCGCCGGTACCGTGTGACCGATGACCCCGTGGATCACGACGATGCATTCGACGACGACGATTTTGACGGAAACGATGACGGAGATGATGAATGAAGCAGTTGACGCGCATCCGCCTGATTAACTGGCACCTCTTCGAAAACACCACCATCACCTGCCGGGGGACAACCTACTTCATCGGTGTGAACGGCGTGGGCAAATCCACGATCCTGGACGCTGTTCAGTTCGCGCTGGTGGGCGGACAGCGGGACGTGCAGTTCAACCGTGCTGCGATGGACGCCAGCAAGCGGACGCTGGCAAGCTATGTGCGGGGAGAACTGGGAACCGAGGGACAGCGATTCCTCCGGGACGACACCACGGGCGTCGTCGCCCTTGAGTTCTGCAACCCCGATGGGAGCTATTTCGTCCACGGCAGCGTCATCGATGCCTACCAGGATAACCGCTCCCCCGATATCGCGTACTTCATCATCAATAACGCCGAGCTCAACGATGCCTGGTTCTTCAAGCGCGAGGGACAGCTCTACGACAGCCGGGCTTTCCGGCGTCACATGGAACACTTCGCCCTGCCCAACGGGCGCGTCCAGACCTTCACGCGCCTGGCGGACTACCGCTTCCACCTGCTCAATCGGCTGGGCCAGCTCAAGGAGACCTTCACCCAGAAGATCGTCAAAGGGTTGGCCTTCACCCCGCTCACGAATATCCGCGAATTCGTCCACAACTATCTGCTTGACGAAAACCTGGTGGACGTGAAGACGCTCCGCGACCAACTGGAGACGATGCGCCATTTCGAGACGTTAGCCGGGGATATCCGGCGCCGGATCGCCGATCTGGACGCCATCGAGGAGCTGGATGAGGAGCGGGCCAACCATCGCCGTCTGAGGCTGATCAACGGCTACATACGGCGCCACGCACAGAGCGACGACTACCTGGCCCAGCTCAAACGCCACCGGCTGGAGCTTGACGAGAGACAGGTCGCCCTCAGCCGCCACGTGCTGCAGCGTGATGATCTGGACGACCGTCTGAAAGTGGCCCGTCAGGCCCTGGAGGACGCGGTGGTCGCGTTTCGCAGCGACACGACGGCACAGCGCGAGTCGCGCTTGCGCGAGGAGATCGCTCAGACCGACGCCGAGTTGAAAGTCGCGCGGGAGCATGCAGCGGCGTTTGAGTCCTCGCTGGCGACCGCTCGCCGGGATCTGACCCGGCTGCGAGATCTGCGGCTGCAGGATGGGGATGCAGTCCCTGCCTCTATCGCCGATGGGCTCGATGAGATCACGACCGAGGCCCTGGACCGCGTGCAAAACGACCTGGAAATCCTGGGCAACGACTACGCCCAGCGCCACGCGCTCGTCACGGAGCGGGGCCGCCGACTCCGCGAGGAGGCCGCGCGCCTTCAGGGCGAAATCGAACAGCTCCGGACCGGCAACCGCGATGTCAGCTACGAGACCGCCGCACCGCAGGCCGCGCATCTGCGCCGCCTGCTTCGGGCCGAATTGGGATTGGCTGCTGACGAGGTCGTCTACCTCTGCACCGTCCTGGAGGTGCCCGACGAATCGTGGCAGGACGCCGTCGAGGGCGTCCTGGGCCGCGCGCGGTTCGACCTGTTGGTCCCCCCCGCGCACTACGATGCGGCGATGCGCCTCTACCAGCGCCGACGCATCGTCGATCACTTGCACGGCGTGGGCCTGCCGGACGCCGAGCGGATGCTCCAACACGCGCGCCCCGCGCAGTCCGGCAGCCTGGCCGAGGAGGTGAGGACCCAGAACCCGGCGGGCCGGGCCCTGGTGGATATGCTGCTGGGCGGTTACGCCAAGTGCGACACGTTGGAAGCGCTGCGGGACCACCGCACGGCCGTGACCCGCGACTGCTTTGTGCGGCGGAATTACACCAGCCGACACCTCAATCCGAGGTATTACAGCCAATGGTTCATCGGCGACCGGGCGGTTCCCCGACAGATCCAGCAGCGGGAGAAGCGCATGGACGCTATCGCGGAGGAATTGGCAGCGCTGCAGGCCGAGGACGGCGCCCTGAGAGAGCGACTGGCCCTCACCCGCGACAAGGTGCGCCACTATATCGAATTGGAGCACGAGCTGCCGGTACTGACGCAGATCCCGACGCTGGAGGCGAACCTCCAATCCCTGAGGGATGAGCTCGCGGGCCTCGACATTCGGTCGGTGGAGGCGCTGAGAGAGGCCGTGGCAGCGCGGCGGGCCGACGTCCGCGCGTTGGAGGACGAGGTCGCCACCCTCAATGAGGCGATCGGCAGCCTTCGCGCCCGCATCGAGGCCCTGAAGGATGAACGGCTGCCGGCGTTGGAACAGCAGGCCGCCGCGGCGCTCCAGGAGGCCGAGGCTTTCCTGACGCGGGAGGGGGGCGGCGATTTCATCGAGGGCGCCCGCAAGGAGTACGAGAGCCGGCGCGAGCGCCAGCCGCTGGAGACCGTGCTGACCAATGCCACCCGTTATGAGGGGGACTACGCCAGCGCCGAACAGCGCAGCCGCGACCGGATGTTCCAGGCCAAACACACCTACAGCCTGGAGTACCAGTTCGGCTATGACAACGATGAGGACGCCGCTCGCTACGTGCGCGAGCGAGACCGCTATCTGGCCTCCGAGCTGCCGGAGTATGAGGCGCGCATCGCCGAACAACGCGCACTGGCGGAGCAGGAACTGGTCGAGAACTTCATCCACCGCCTGCGGGAGCAGATTGAGGACGCACGCCAGCAGCTCTCCTACCTCAACGGCACGCTCTCCCGGCTGCGCTTCGGCGGGGAGCGCTTCGAGTTCATCACGCGATCCGAGCCCACCCTCCGACAGGTTTACGATATGATTATGGACAGCCAGAGCGTCTTGGGGACCTCGCTCTTCGATTCGGACTTCCGGCAGCGCCATCAAGCGGGCTGGGATCTGCTCTTCGAGCGGCTGACCGCCGCCCCCGACGAGGATCTGATCCCGGAGCTGCAGGAACTGCAGGATTACCGGAACTATCTCCGCTACGATATCCGCATTCACTATCCCGGGGGAGACACGGCGCTGTTGAGCCAGATCAAGGCGAAGAAATCCGGCGGTGAGACGACGACCCCCTTTTACGTCGCCATGGCGGCATCCTTCGCCCAGGCCTACCGTCTCAACCAGCCCCGTCCCTCGGACACTATCCGGCTGGCGATCTTCGACGAGGCCTTCGGCAAGATGGACACGGCCCGCACCGCCAGCGCGCTCCGCTTTATGGTCGACAGCCAGTTACAGGTGATCCTGGCGACGCCCCCGGACAAAGCCGCCGGGCTGCTGCCCTACGTCGATTGTGTGCGAACGGTCGTGCGGCAGAACAATCACGCCTTTGTGATCGACATTGATAAGGAGGCCATGCTACAGGAGCTCGATGCGCCGGCCGAAGGGCCGACCTCAACCCAGGAGCCGACGCCGGTTGAGGCGCCGTCCCTGTAGCCCGATGACAGCCAAGGTGCGAGGCGCCCCCCGAAACAACCCGCAGCGCGCTGCAATCTCAGGAAACGAAACCACGTCCGAAGCCCTCAACGGGTCAAGTACCTTGCACCGGGCCTTGCACCGGGCGTCGTAAGGATACCTCCAAAAATGACCGATCGACCCTTTGCACCCGGAGAGGACACGGCCCAGGTGATCCACCGGCTGCTCGATATCTACGAGCGGCGCGGCGGACAGCCCAGGCAGGTCGTGCGCGTCAAGCTGAAGGACGTCGCCGATTCCCTGCCGGGCTACTACAGCCAGATCGATCCGCTTCCCCGCACGGTCACCAACGAGCAGTTGGTGACGCTTGAAGACGCGCATCAGGTCTCCCTGCACTGGGAGCCGGCTCAGGAGGGCCATCTGCTGGCAGCCGTAGATCTGGTGCTGGACGCGGTGGCCGACCTCTATGCGCTGGTCAAGCGCGAGCCGCTGGCGGCCCAGCGAAAACAGCTTCGCACCCTGCTGTTGGGGCAGCGTTTTCGTGTGCACGACTGGCGCCGCCTGGCGGTGGACGGCATCCTCGACCGGCTCGAAAGCGGCAAGTCCCCCACCCCCTTCAGTCTGGGCGATGAGGCGTGGAACCGGGACGTGGTGGAGGCGCTGCTGGCGCTGCCGGAAGACCCCACCCGGGAGATGCCCTATCGGGTCTTCAGCGTGCGGGTCTTCAATGACAGCAAGCGCTTCGACACGCTGAAACGCGCCGTGGCCCGATTAGCCCGGCGCCATTGCCGCGAGTGGCGCGGTCTGACGAACCGCGAGACCCTCCGGGAGCTGGGGCTGGTGCCCAACCCCAGCCATCTCTATTTGTCGGGGCCGTGGACGCTCACGGACGATCGAGGAGCGGTCGCGTCGTTGGGCGCCTTCACCCCCTCGGTGGGCATCCCCGCCGCGCTGGCAGCGCGCCTCCGCCGGGCACGGGTGACAGCCGGTCGCGTCATCTGCGTCGAGAATCTCACGCCGTTCTACGAGCTGATCCGCCGGGCCGACGAGGGTCTGGCAGCGCTCTGCCTATGGGGCAACCCCTCACCTGCGTGCCGGCACCTGCTCCAATGTCTGACAACCGATCTTCCCGAAGACGTGCCGCTCTACGTCTGGGCCGACCTGGACTACGGCGGTCTGAACATCCTCTCCCAGTTGCGGCGGACCGTCTCGCCGCGCTTCCAGCCCTACCGCATGGACGCCGCGACCCTGGAGGCTTTCACATACTGGGGCCAGCCGCTGACGACGCGGGACCGCCGCAACCTGAAGCGCCTGCGCGACGACCCGCACCTGGCGGATATGGTCGACGTCATCGACGCCCTCCTGATCGGCGAGATCAAGCTGGAGCAGGAGGCCGTCGTCCTCCGCGAAGTCTAAGACCTCTCCTCATTATTGAGAGAAGTCGGTTTGCGTGACGGGCTGCCAATGATACAATGCAAAGGCTTACGTGTACTTTCTGCATCCATTGAATCAGGTATCCTATCGACCTAAGGAGATACGGAATGATGTATAAACCCAAGCCGACACAAGGTGACACCTCATGGTTCGTGCACGACCGCTTCGGGATGTTCATCCACTGGGGCCTCTACGCAATCCCGGCCCGCCACGAGTGGGTCCAATCCCGCGAGGAAATCCACCCCGACGAGTACCGCGCCTACTTCGAGCGCTTCAACCCCCAGGACTACGACCCCGGTGAGTGGGCCGCCATCGCCAAGGACGCCGGGATGAAGTACGTGGTGCTGACCTCCAAGCACCACGAGGGCTTCTGTCTCTGGGACAGCGCCTATACCGACTACAAGGTCACCAACACGCCGTACGGCAAGGATCTGCTCAGGCCCTTTACCGATGCCTTCCGCGCCGAGGGGCTCAAGGTGGGCTTCTACTATTCCCTCATCGACTGGCACCACCCCGAGTTCCCTATCGATATCTTCCATCCGCTGCGCAACCACCCCGATGTGGAAGCGCTCAACGAGGACCGGGACGTCAGCCAATACGCCCAGTACGTCCACAACCAGGTGCGGGAGATCCTGACCGATTTCGATCCCGACATCCTGTGGTGCGACTTCTCCTATCCCGACCGCGATTACGAGGGGCTGCCGGGCAAGGGACGAGAGGACTGGCAGAGCGAATCCCTGGTCGAGATGATCCGGGAGATCAAACCCGACATCATCCTCAACAACCGGCTGGACCTGCCGGATGCCGCCGACATCTACACACCAGAGCAGTGGCAGCCCACCGAGTGGGTCAAGGTCGACGGGGAGCCGGTGGTCTGGGAGGCCTGCCAGACGTTCAGCGGCTCGTGGGGCTACCATCGGGACGAGAAGACCTGGAAGAGCCCGGGGCAGCTCATCCGGATGCTGGTCAACACCGTCGCTCGGGGCGGCAACCTCCTGATGAACGTCGGTCCCACGGCGCTGGGTACCTTCGACGACCGCGCCGTCGACGCCCTGGGCGTCTACGAGGACTGGATGGAGCGCCACGCGGATGCCATCTACGGCTGCACGATGTCCGAGTTCGAGGAGCCGCAGGACTGCCGCCTGACCCAGAACGGCGACACGCTCTACGTCCATATCTTCGCGTGGCCCTTCAAGCACCTCTATCTCGAGGGCATGGGGGACAAGGTCGCCTTCGCCCGCTTCCTCCACGACGGCAGTGAGGTGAGCCTCAAACTCAGCGACTGGACCTCGAGCCACCTGCAGGCGGGGGAGAACACCCTGGTGCTGGAGCTGCCGGTGGTGAAGCCGGACGTCAGCGTGCCCGTTATCGAGCTGGAACTTAAGCCCTGATCAGCGCCCAGCATACACCACGACGAGTCCCGGGACCAGATCCGGGACTCGTCGCTTTTAAAGCCAGCATGTCATACGGATAGAAGAACCCTGAGCGTGTAGAATGGCTAGACGTAACGAAGGACTCAGCAACCCTTAGGGCTCCTACAAACGGTTATCTCAAACTGCATGCTTGCAAACTGGCAATAACCTGATCACATAAGCCTGCATCGATCCATACATCAGGTCGAGCTTTAAGGACTTCAATCAGCGAAATCGCCTTCTGTTGTGAAATCAAGCGATCCTGGTAAGCGCTTACGATCACCCCCAACGTTCCCTTGACCTTCGTTGAAACATCCATCACAATTCGGCTGCTTGTTCAAGTGTCAGTGGATCCGATAACCATGCAGGATCA
>CAYMAQ010000009.1:15835-29745 GCA_964388385.1 uncultured Anaerolineales bacterium
AATCCGTTAAAGCAAGTAAAATAACCAGACCTTTGAGAATTCTGGCTTTCGGGTGTTGACCATAGCGTTATCAGACTACGGAGACCTTCACGACGGAGTTAATGGATGATAGACTGGATACGTCAAAAATTAGATGTGACGATTTGGACGCAGAATTTGATCTCGTTTGCTTTCGCTCTGTTCCTGGTGCGATTCGGGCAGGGACTTCTGGGCGGCGCGCGGATGAATTTCTTTATCGAAACCCTTGGGCTTGACCGAGGACAGGTCCTCTGGCTCGAGGGGATACGGGAGCTGCCCGGGCTCGGCCTGATCTTTATCGCCGCCCTGACGATGCTGCTGCCCCTCTCCCGACAGGGCGCGCTCGCCGTCTTCCTGATGGGAGTGGGCTATATGCTCTACGCGTTTGTCGGTTCCTATACGGCCCTGCTGCTGACGGTTATCATCGCCAGTTTCGGCTTTCATATGTGGGTGCCGATGAATCACGCCATCGGGATGTCATTGAGCACCAAGGAGAACGCGGGGCGCGTGCTGGGGACCCTCACGTCGGTAGGATCGCTGGCCTCCATCGCCGGGATGGGGGGCGTAGCTGTGATCTCGTGGGTCTTCGAGTCAATGCCCTTGAACAATTTTTACATTGCGGGGGGCATCTTCATTGTGTTAGCCTCTCTATTTATCCTCAAGCTGCCCTCGGACATCGGCGCGACGGACACCAAACCGCCACGCATCCTGGTCAAGAAGCGCTATTGGCTCTACTACGTGCTGGTCTTCTTCGCCGGTGCGCGCAAATTGGTGCTGGGCAGCTTGATCACGTTGATGCTCGTGGAGAACTTCGGCATCCGGGTGTGGCACGTCAGCACCCTCACGTTGGTCAGCAGCGTGCTCAGCATCTTCCTCGCGCCGCGATTGGGCGCGTTGATCGACCGCCTGGGCGAGCGTGTCACAACCCCCATCGCCTACACAATCCTGGCACTCTGCTGCCTGGGCTACGCCATGATTCCGAACCTCTACGTGCTCGTGGCGCTCTGGATGATCATCAAATTGGTGGCCCCCCTGGGGTTGGGCCTGCAGACGTACGTCTACCGCACGGCCCCTCCCGAGGAACTGGCCCCTACGCTCACCGCCGGTGTGACGTTCGATCACATCAGCTCGGTGGGAATGCCGTTCCTGGCAGGATCGCTTATGCCTGTCATCGATTACACCGGGGTGTTCCTGGGCGCAGCGCTGCTGATCCTGATATCCATCCCCTTTGCGCGGATCCTGCAGGTGCAGTCCGATGAGCGGGTGGCCGTCACCGAGCCCGTCGGAGCCGACTGACCCACCCAGGGACGCGTTCGATCGGCCCACACCCCGAGCGGGCCTCAAACCGACGTCGGTTTGAGGCCCGCTTTTCGATGACACCCCAGATCGATGAATCTTGGACATCTGGATTCGCCTCGAAGCTCTGAGTGGTACCCGCCCTCAGACGCTCACGCGCTACGGAGGTGCGTCAGCGACGACCAGGGACAGACAACACGGTCTACATAGAGTATAGGAGAAGTGCGCATTTCGACCACGTGATCCCTGAACCTACGCGTCGGAGTGCTTCCAACTTGCCGCAGCCGCACGCTCCTGATAAAGAAGGCCGGGCACGTCGCCAAAGAGCGGATAGACGTCGGTCACGCGCGCCACAGCATCCCAACGGGCAGCCATCTCCTCGACCCGTTCGGGATATACATGGGCCAGATCGTTCGTCTCCGTACGATCCTGCGTCATATCGTAGAGCTCCCACGGCCCATCCTCACCCTTGGCGACGAGCTTCCACTTCCCCCGCCGCAGCGCCCGGTTGCCCTCGTGCTCCCAGAAGATCTGCTCGCGCGTGATAGGCAAGCCCCGGAAAACCGGCGTCAGGCTGCGCCCCGGCAGCGTGTGAACGTCGGCGGCGCCTGAATCCGGCGGCGGGTAGCCGGCCCTCGCTAACTCGATCAGGGTCGGCATGACGTCGATGAGGTGACCGGGTTGGCGGCAGATCCGACCGGGGTCGGCGATCCCCTCGGGCCAATGAGCGATCAGCGGCGTGGCAATCCCGCCCTCGTGAACCCAGTGCTTGTACTCTCGGAAGGGGGTATTGCTGTAATTCGCCCATGGCTCGCCGTAGCTCTCAAAGGTGTGTGCTTGCCCGATCTCGTGCCAGTCGTCATAGCCGCCCCGGTGTATCTCCTCAGCGCATCCACCGTTATCGCTCATAAAAAGGATCAGGGTGTTCTCAAACTGTCCCGTCTCCTTCAACGCGTCGACGATCCGCCCCACACCCTGATCCATCTCATCGATCTGGGCGGAATAGACAGCCATCCGGTAGACGAACTCATCCCTCGTCTCCTGCGAGAGGCTCTCCCAATCGGGGATGCCCTCCCCGCGCTCCGAGAGATCCCAGTGATCCTCGATAATTCCCATCGTCTTCATCCGCTCGTATTTCACCGGACGCATAGCGTCCCAGCCGTCGGTATAGACGTCCACGTACGCGTCGATCGTCTCCTGCCGGGCGTGGAGGGGCCAGTGCGGTGCGGTGAACGCCACGTACTCGACAAACGGCTCGTCCGAGGCCCGCGCCGCGTGCTCGCGGATAAAGGTAGACGCGCGCTCGGCGATCGCGTCGGTAAAGAGCAGTGTCTCCTCCATCCCCTCCGGTCCGATCCAGTCATTATCAACGACGATCGTGGGGCTGTAGTAGTTGGCTGCACCCCCGAGAATGCCGTAGAACCGGTCGAAGCCCCGCTGGACGGGCCAACTGTGATTGGATGCGTCCGGGAAGATATACTGCTCGGAGGTCACATGCCACTTGCCCGAGAGATACGTGTGGTATCCCGCCGCGCCCAGCACCTCGGCAAACGTGCGACATCGATCGTTTAAGTCGCCGGCATAGCCATCAAGCGCCCCACCCATATCCGAACAGACCATCCATCCGATGCCGGTCTGGTGCGGGTAGAGACCGGTCAACAGCGATGCACGGGCCGGGCAGCAGCGGGCCGTGTTGTAAAATTGCGTGAACCGCACCCCACGGTTCGCAAGCGCATCCAGATTCGGGGTCCGCACCTCCCCCCCGTAACAGCCGAGGTCCGAATATCCCATATCATCCACAAAGATGACGACAAAATTAGGTCGCTGCGCCATCGTCCGACTCCTCTCCAGGTAAGGACGTACCCTTTCTCACAATACTTCGATCCCGTAATCTCTCATCCATCCACACCCACTATACTGGAAACTGCGGGCGCGCCAAATCGGACGCTGACGATCAACCGGAGCACGCAGGGCGTCCCCACGCATAGTCCCACCGAGATTTGCCCAATCGTCAAAAAGACTTATACTCAGGAAAGTACAGCTTTACATAGAAAAACATAGCTTTAGTGACATCAAAAGGAAAGTCCGCTATGGATAAAGAACAGCATACGACAGCACGGACCTGGCTCAGACTCAGCGATGCGGCTGAGTATCTGGGGGTGCATCCGACCACGCTTCGACGATGGTCCGACGAAGGACAGGTGGCGTGCATTCGGACCCCCGGTGGGCGCCGCCGATTTGCACAGACAGCACTTGATGATTTTCTCGCCGCGCTGTCCGAACCCGGGCATCAGGCGGAGAGCGATAGACCGGCCCTTCCCGACGCCTTCGCGCACGCCCCGATGTCCGGCACGATGGGACATCCAGGAATTCGTGACGAGTCATGGTATGGACAGATTGAAGACAGCCGACGGCACGCGTTCCGGAGACAGGGCCAACAGTTGATGTCGGCGCTGATGCACTATGTGACCCGGGACGATCCCGGTGAGACCTACCTCCAGGAAGGGTCGCGCCTGGCCCGAGAGTATGCGCGGCTTTCCGTATCGGCGGGCCTTTCGATACTGGACACCACCCGGGCATTTATGACGGTCAAGCGCTCTATCACCTCCTCCTTGCACGAAACCGGATCTCTCGACGGCCCGCCGGACGCCGCGACCTGGCACCTTTACAAACGCACGCAGGATTTCCTGGATCACATATTGATGGCGATCATCAGCGTCTATCAAGAGATCGCCGCCTGATCGGGCTCGTTCAAAGGAGACCCTATGACGTCAACGACTTATCCTCCACCCAGACTGATTTTCTGGGAGACGACAGCAGGATGCAACCTCGCCTGCCGGCATTGCCGCCGCATTGACATCGCCGATGCCTTAACCCCCAAAGATCTGACCACGGAGGAGGCATACACGCTGATCGACCAGATAACGGCCTTCGCCCAACCCATTCTCATCCTATCCGGGGGTGAGCCCCTGATGCGTCCCGATATTTATCCAATCGCCCGCTACGCAACCGACGCCGATCTGATCGTAGCGTTGGCGACCAACGGGACCTTGATTGATGATGCCGTGGCCGAGCAGATCAAGAGGTCGGGGATACGACGGGTGAGTATCAGCTTCGACGGTCCGGATGCAGCAACTCACGATAGCTTTCGCGGTCAGGGCGCCTTCGATCGGGCCGTGGCAGGCATGGAAGCGCTCAGGAACGTCGAGGTCCCTTTTCAGATCAACACGACGGTCGCCAGGCACAACGCCGATCGGATGGACGAGATGCTGACCCTGGCCCAGGAAGTCGGCGCCGTGAGCCTACACCTCTTTATGCTGGTGCCCGTGGGATGTGGCGAGGAGATCGCCGACGAGGCCCAGATCTCACCGGAAGCCTATGAGGAGATTCTCGAATGGCTCTACGAAGCCGAACGGGCCGTCGATCTCCAGCTCAAGGCCACGTGCGCACCCCACTATTTTCGGATTGTGCGCCAACATCAAGCGGAAACCCGACGGCGAGGCTCGGAATCTACCCCGCCGCCCAGTCACCATCGACAACGAAAAGCCGGTGGCGGACACCCCGGTGGCCCCCCCGGAATGCACACGATGACCCGCGGCTGCCTCGCAGGGACCGGCGTCTGCTTCGTCAATCACCGGGGAGACGTGTTCCCCTGCGGCTATCTCCCGGTGAGCGCCGGATCGGTGCGTGAAGAGAACCTCGCCGACATCTGGCAGCAGGCTCCCATCTTCCAGGCCCTTCGAGATCCGGATCTGCTGAAAGGCAACTGCGGCGCCTGTGAGTTCAAGCAGGTGTGTGGCGGATGTCGGGCCCGGGCCTATGGCACGTCCGGCGATTACCTCGCGGAGGAGCCCTTTTGCACCTACCAACCTCGCGCCCTGCAAGACGACGGGATCGATTGATGCCGAGCGGACATACCGACGCAGTTTTGCTCCTGGCACACGGCGCGCCTGAAGCCCCGGACGAAATCCCCGCGTTCTTGACCAGCGTGCGACGTGGGCGCCCCCCTTCCCAGGCCGTCCTGGCGGCCTACGAAGCCCGTTATCGCGCGATCGGCGGACGCTCCCCTATGGCAGACACAACGCGCCGTATTCGTGACGCCCTGGCGCGCAGATTGGATCGGCCCGTCTTTCTGGGCACCCGCCATAGCAAGCCGACGATCGCCCAGGCGTTGCAGCGCGCTCAGCGTCAGGGGGTCCGTCATCTCACCGCCATATGTCTTACGCCCTACGAGGGGCGACTGACCACCGGTGCTTATCGCAGGGCCGTAACGTCGGCGGCGAACGACCTCACAGACGTCCCCCTGCACGTCGATTTTGTCACAAGCTGGTGCCGCGAGCCCGATTTCCTATCAGGCCTCACGACCACCGTGGAGAAGGGCCTCACAAGGTTTCCGACCTCCCACCGCGACCGCGTGACCCTTTTCTTCAGCGCTCATAGTCTGCCTGCCACCGTTCTCGAAGAGGGAGATCCCTATCCCCATCAGATCGCTCGGACAGCCGCCCACGTGGCTGCGCAGCTCAACGTGCCCGAAGCGCGCTGGCACCTCACGTATCAGAGCGTTCCCGCCGGCGTACCGGAGCCGTGGCTGGGGCCGAACCTGAAGGATGAACTCATCGCGCTGTCCGAACGCGCGATTACGGATTCATCCCCCACGGCAGGCCCACAAGCGCTCATCGTGCCCATCGGCTTTGTACTCGATAACCTGGAGACCTTGTACGATCTGGACGTCGAACTCAGAGGGATCGCCCAATCCGTGAAGGTCCAATTCGAGCGCGCACCGGCCCTTAACGACCACCCATTACTCATCCAATCACTCGCCAGCGCCGTTACGAGAACCTCTCGGCGCGGCCCACATCTCAAGGAGATACCATGAACCGTCCCACCCTCTTGACCCATCCGCACCGCGTCGTCATCGTCGGCGGAGGGGTCACCGGACTCTCGACAGCCTATCACCTGCAAAAGGCGTTCGGCCCCACAAGCCGGGATATCGAGATCACGCTTGTGGAGAAATCGGATCGTCTGGGCGGCAAGCTCGTCTCCGAGCAATCGGATGGATTCCTCATCGACGGCGGCCCGGATTGTTTCCTCACGCGTAAGCCCTGGGCCCTGGAGGTGTGCCGGGAACTGGGGCTGGACGACGCGCTGATGGAAACCAACCAGGCCCAGCGCAAGGTCTTCGTACTCAGCGACGGTCGCTTGCACTCCCTGCCGGAGGGCATTATGCTGATCGTGCCCACACGATTTCTGCCCTTCGCCCTCTCACCCCTGATCTCCATTCCGGGCAAGATCCGGATGGCCATGGACCTCTTCATCCCCCCACGTCGGGAGGAAGGCGACGAGACACTGGGTCACTTCGTCCGACGACGGTTGGGTCAGGAAGCGTTGGACAAGATCGCGGAGCCGCTCCTGTCCGGCATTCACGTCTCCGACGCCGACCGGCTGAGCCTGCAAGCCAGCTTTCCCAGGCTGATGGCGGTCGAGCAGAAGTACGGCAGCCTCACGCGGGGGATGATCGCGGCAAAGCGCCAGATGATTCGCAGCAGAGCGGCGGCCAAAAAGGAGGGGCGTGAGTCCCTGCCAATGTTTATGAGCTTACAGGGTGGGATGCAGCAGTACGTCGACGCCCTGGCAGATGCACTCGACACCCCCTATACACACACTCGTCTCAACAGCGCCGTGGAGAGTATCACCGCCGTCGACGGAAACGCACCGCCTTATCTTGTTCGACTCACTGATGGAAGACAGCTTCAAGCGGAGGAGTTGGTGCTCACGACCCCCGCCAACACGACCGCAAACCTCGTCAGGCGCCTGGACGCGGGGTTCTCAAAGGCCCTGGGTGAGATCCGCTTCGTCTCGACCGCCGTCGTCTCACTGGCCTATCGCGACGGCCCCGGCGTCCCGAAATTCGACGGATTCGGATTCCTGATTCCGAAATCAGAGGAACGGCGTATCACCGCCTGCACGTTCTCCTCCACGAAGTTCAATAACCGCACACCTGAAGGGTACCAGATGCTGCGCTGTTTTATGGGCGGCCCTGGTCGAGAGGGAATCCTGGAACTCGATGATGAAGCACTGACCGAGGTCGCAGCCCAGGAAGTGGGCGAAATTATGGACATTAAAGCCCCCCCGGTTCTCTCGCGCATTTTCCGCTGGATGAAGTTGAACCCGCAATACGATCTCAACCACCTCGATCGTGTGGCGAATTTGAGAGCCTACGCGGAAGCGCTGGGGGGCATTACCTTAGCCGGCTGCTCCTACGACGGAGTCGGCGTGCCCGACTGCACGCGGCAGGGCGAAGAGGCCGCCGCCCAAATCAAGGATCGAGTCACGTCGACAACGACCCAACCGAGGAAGGAGACGTTGATATGCGAACCCGCCTGAAGGCCCTGGGGCAGATCGTCATTCTGGGGGTGCTCTTGTTCCTGACGGTGAGATGCCAAAACCAGGCTCAGACGCCGGAGGCAACAGCGGGAGGGCGCCTGGTCCGAGCGATGACGTCAGAACCCGGCGCCCTGGATCCTCAAGGAACGCCGAGCTCCGGACTGAGCCTGGTCCTGCCTTATCTCTACGACACACTCGTCGTTCGGGACACCGACAACACGATTCATCCGCTCCTGGCGGAGAGCTGGGAGACCTCTGAGGACGGATTGGCCGTCACGATGATCCTCAAAAAAGGCGTGGTCTTCCACGACGGCGCGCCGTTAAACGCCGCCGCCGTGAAATTCACCTTCGATCGATTCCAGGAAGTCGGCACGAGGTCTCCCATCTACATCGGAGTGAAAGAGATCCAGTCGGTCGAGGTCCTGGACGATCACGTCGTAAGGTTCCACTTCGATGCGCCGACCCCGACCTTTTGGAGCACGATCAGTATGCCGTATGCCGCCATCATCAGCCCAGCGCCCGAGGGAGAAGGGAAGGCCCCTCTGACCGGCAGCGGTCCTTTCAGGCTGGCCTCGTGGGAACGGGGACACTCGCTCGTGCTGGAACGCAATCCCGACTACGCCTGGGGTCCGCCCATCGTCGACAATCAAGGCCCCCCACACCTCTCGGAGCTCGAGTTCCGCGTCATCTCCGACGCCAACACCCAGCTTGCCGCGCTGAAGACGGGCGAGGTGGACGTCCTCTTTATCAATCAGCCCACTCACCGGCAGCAGCTGGAGGGCGTACCCGATGTCGACCTTGAGGAGGCCGTCCTCAACAGCCTGATCTATCTGGGCTTCAATTGCGAGAAACCGCCCCTGGACGAGCCCATCGTCCGGCGGGCCCTGGCGCACGCTGTGGATAAGGAGGAGATCGTGGATCTCGCGCTGGATGGAATGGGCAGGCCTGCCTTCGCACCGCTTCCGCCCACGATCCAGGGGTTCGCCCCCTCACTGAAAGAGGAAGCACTGGACTACAAGCCGGATAAGGCCCTGGAGCTCCTCGGGAAGGCGGGATTCGAGAAGAACGGCGCGGGCGGTTGGGAGCGCGATGGCGAAACGTTGACCCTGGAGCTGCTCACCTCCACACGGGCGCCCAACGCGGATATCGCGGCACTCCTCCAGAGCCATCTGGAGGCTGTGGGCGTGGCGGTCTCCATCCAGCAGCTTGAGAGCCGAGCGGTTATGCAGGCTACCGGCGAGGGCACGCACGACCTGCTGCTCTGGCGATACGATTGGAACGACCCCGATGCACTGCGCATCTTCCTCTCATCGCAGCGCATCGGGAGCTCTAACCGCGTCTATTACAGCAATCCGGAGTTCGATGCGCTTGTGGAGCAGGCTGCCCACGAGCTCAATGAGGACACGCGCATGCAGCTATACCGTGAGGCCCAGGAGCTCCTGTTGGAGGATGCACCCTGGCAGCCGCTCTACAACCCCATCGACGTCATCGCGATGCGGAAGCGGGTCAGCGGGGCTCATGTGGGCTATATGGGCCGCCTGCTGCTGAACGACGCCTCGATCACTCAAGGGGACTGACGGATCGATCATGATACGCCGCGGATTGCAACAGGTCGGGGAGGCTTGCCTGACCCTGATCGTCATCAGTTTCATCATCCACGTCGCCCTCGATATCGCACCCGGCGACGCTGCCGATGTCCTGGCAGGCGAGACCGCCGACCGCACACAGATAGCCATCCTGCGCCGCGAGCTGAATCTCGATGCGCCCCTGTTAACCCGTTACGTTGACTACGTCGTCGGCATCCTCACCCGAGGAGATTGGGGGCGCTCGATGAGCAACAACCGTCCCGTAGGGGAACTGCTGATGGAACGGTGGCCCAACTCGGCGCGCCTCGCCGTAAGCTCAATGATCGCAGCCCTGAGTGTGGGAGGCGCACTGGGCATCCTCGCAGCCCGTTATTCCGATAGCTGGCTCGACACGGCGGTCATCAGCATGACCGCCCTCGGCATGGCCTGTCCCACGTACTGGCTCACGCTCCTTCTCCTCCAGGTCTTCGCGCTCCGTCTTAACTGGCTGCCGGTTCTAGCCGGTGGCGAGTTCAAGCACCTCATCCTGCCGGTCGCAACACTGAGCCTGCCTCTCTCAGCCAGCATCGCGCGCTTTGTGCGGACCCAAATCCTGAGAGAGATGCAGCAGCGTTACGTGGATACGGCCCGGGCAAAAGGCGCAAACGAGCGACGCGTCGTTTTGCATCATGTGCTCAGAAACGCCCTCGGACCCATCGTCACACTCGCCGGCCTTCACTTCGGTCACCTGCTGGGCGGGACTTTCATCATTGAAAGCCTCTACGCGTGGCCCGGACTGGGCCGGCTCATGGTGCAGGCCATCTTCGACCGCGACCATCCGGTGGTAATGGGCGCCAGCCTGCTCATTGCAGCCGGCTACCTTTCAATCAACCTGGGTGTGGATCTCGTACACGGCAAGTTGGACCCCCGGATTGAAACGCCGCCCTCAGGGTTTTAGGAGTATACCATGAACGCGATCGACACCCCCAAACGCGCACCGGCACGAACCAGGACCGCACAGCGAGAACCACCGATGCGGACCCGACCACTCGGCCCATTCGCCCCTCGGGCCACCCCGAAGCTCTGGATGGGACTTGCCTTGACCGCATCCTGGATTGTGCTGGCGGCGCTCGCCCCCCTATTCACCGCCTATCCGGCTGACTTCGTCATCGCCGAAGCCAGGCTTCAGCCGCCCAGCACGGCCCATCCCTTCGGTACGGACCATCTGGGCCGCGATATGCTGAGCCGGATTCTCTATGGGGGCCGTGTGGCCCTATCCAGCGCTTTCATCGGCGCGGGAACAGCAGCCAGTCTGGGCATGCTGCTGGGCCTTGTCGCCGGATATGCCGGCGGCGTACTCGATCGTATCCTCTCCCGGGCCATCGAGATAGGATTGGGATTGCCGCCGCTCCTGATGGCCCTCATCGTCGTCGCGCGCATAGGCCCCTCGCTCAGAAACACGATTTTCGTACTGGGCCTCATCAGCATCCCCACCTTCTTTCGCGTCACCCGCAGTTGTGTGCTGAGCATCCGCCAGGAGGCCTATATCGAGGGCGCCCAATCTTTCGGTGCGGGTCCGATATGGATCATCACGCGCCACCTGCTGCCGAATGTCGCCCCATCTCTCATCGTGTTGATCACGATGCGGATGGGCCGCCTCATTTTGGCCGGCGGCGCACTCACCTTTGTCGGGCTCGGCGTCCAACCGCCTCGGCCCGAGTGGGGCGGACTCCTCGCCATCGGGCGCGATTATCTGACCCTGGCACCCTGGCTGGCGGTCTTTCCCGGCATCGCCACGATGCTTGCCGTACTGGGCCTCAACCTTTTGGGAGAGGGGCTGCACGACTTCTTGGACATCGCCAACGGCTAGGCCCCCTACGCGGACCTCCGCCCACGGTTGAAATTTAGAGATTTTCACCTTATTAATTTTGTCAATTCGGCCCTTTGTGCTACAATACAGGTCAAGACGAAAGAGCAGATAAAAGGAGACAAACGCTATGAAATACTTCGAGCTGGTCACAGGATATGAGATGCCCGCACTTGGCCTGGGAACCTGGCAGCTGCGGGGGGAGACCTGCACGCAGGCAGTCCGCACCGCCCTGGAACTGGGATACGATCACATCGATACGGCTGATATGTACAGGAACCATCAGGCCATCCGCCCGGTGCTCCAGGACTACGATACGGAAGAGATCTTCATCACCACAAAAATCCGCCAGTCCGGCCTGCACCACGACGAGGTGCTGGAATTCGGCGACCGCGCGCTCCGGGAATTGGGCATTGACGTCATCGACCTGCTCCTGATCCACTGGCCCAATCCGGACATTCCGGTTGAGGAGACGCTTTCCGCTATGGCTCAACTGGTCGAGCAGGGCAAGGTGCGCAGCATCGGGGTGAGTAACTTCATGATTCACCACCTGGAAGAGGCACTGAAGGTCACCAAGGCGCCTATTGCCGTCAACCAGATCAAATACCATCCGTACCACAACCAGCAGAAACTGCTGGACTATTGCAAGGACAACGACATCCTGGTAACGGCGTATTCTCCCTTTGGCAACGGCGACCTGATCGGTGACGAAGCGCTGAATCGAATCGCCGCGAAGTATGACAGGAATATGCCCCAGGTCGTCCTCAAGTGGCTGCTGATGAAGGGTATCGTGGTCATTCCCAAGTCCACCAATCCCGATCACATCGAGAGCAACATGGACATCTTCGACTGGGAACTCGAGGAGGAAGACTTCGAGGCCATCGACTCGATGGACAGCCGATAGCCATCCTGCTCCACAAGCTTGGAATGGACAACGCGTCCCGATCGAATCGGGACGCGTTGTGCTATAGCGGTGTGGCACTGGCATCGTCCCCAAAGCGGACTATGATAGGGATCCATAGACAGGTGAGAAGAACGCGCACCATCACGATGAAGGGGGGGGATACGATGAGCATTCATGACCGTGCAGGAGAGAAAGCACCACGCGAGCAGCTCGTAGACGTTCCACAATTGGTCTCCGCGTACTATACCGACCACCCGGACCCCGGCGACCCGGATCAACAGATCTCGTTTGGCACCTCCGGGCACCGGGGGTCGTCCCTGGCACGCAGCTTCAACGAGGATCACATCCTGGCGATCTGTCAGGCCGTGTGTGAGGTCCGGGCATCCAGAAAGATCACGGGGCCGCTGTACGTCGGGAGGGACACGCACGCCCTCTCGGAGCCGGCCCTGCGCACGGCGATCGAAGTCTTTGCGGCCAACGGCGTGGATATCATGATTCAGGAGGGTTTCGGCTACACGCCGACGCCCGTCATCTCTCACGCGATCCTGACCCATAATCGCGACCGGACCTCCGGCCTGGCGGATGGGGTGATCATCACCCCATCCCACAATCCGCCGTCGGACGGCGGATTCAAATACAACGCGCCGAAAGGTGGCCCGGCGGACCCCGAGACGACCCACCGCATTGAGGCGCGCGCCAACGAGATCTTGAAGACAGGTGTCGAAACGGTCAAACGCCGCTCCTTGAGCCGAGCGCTCAACGCTGAAACGACCCACCGGTACGATTACGTGATGCCTTACGTGAAGGATTTGGATCGGGTGTTGAATATGCAGGCCATCGCCGACGCGGGGCTCGCGATCGGCGCAGACCCGATGGGTGGCTCGGGCGTCGCCTACTGGGCGCCCATCGCGGAGGTCTACGGCTTGGATATCGAGGTGGTCAACCCGGCGGTCGATCCGACCTTCTCGTTCATGACCCTGGACTACGACGGTGAGATCCGGATGGACTGCTCCTCCCCCTACGCGATGGCGAGCCTGATCGAGCTCAAGGACCGATTCGACGTCGCCTTCGGGAATGACCCGGACTTCGACCGCCACGGCATCGTGACCCCCAGCGTCGGGCTGATGAATCCCAACCACTATCTGGCGGTCGCGGTGTGGTACCTCTTCCAGAACCGCGAGTCGTGGGGTAACGACGTGGCCGTGGGCAAGACCCTGGTCTCCAGTTCGATTATCGACCGGGTCGCCAAGGACATCGGACGCGACATCTATGAGGTGCCGGTGGGCTTCAAGTGGTTCGTGGAGGGGCTCTACCAGGGTTTCCTCGGCTTTGGTGGCGAGGAGAGCGCCGGCGCTTCGTTTCTACGCAGGGACGGGAGCGTGTGGACCACGGACAAGGACGGCCTGATCCTCAACCTGCTGGCTGCCGAGATCCTGGCGAGCACGGGACGCGATCCCGGCGAGCACTACCAAGCCCTGGAGGATCAGTTCGGTGCGCCGGTCTACGAACGCATCGATACCCCCGCCACACCGGAGCAGAAAGCGGTCCTGGCCGATCTCTCGCCCGACGCGATCGAGGCCGATCAGCTGGCAGGCGAGGACATCCTCGCCACCATGACACGGGCGCCCGGCAACGACGCGCCCATCGGTGGGCTGAAGGTCGTCACCGAAAACGGGTGGTTTGCGGCCCGCCCCTCCGGCACAGAGGATATCTACAAGGTCTACACCGAGAGCTTCAAAGGGGAAGGACACCTCAAACAGATTCAAGAGGAGGCGTTGGAGATCGTGAAATCGGCGTTCCGCGCCTCGGGCGTTGAAAGTTAAGCCATAGAACGAAACCGGATCCCGGGCCCGGACCCTGTACGGTGGGGTTCACG
>CAYMAQ010000009.1:29845-40519 GCA_964388385.1 uncultured Anaerolineales bacterium
CTCCCGTTCCTCGTCAATGACATGTCCGGTTGACTTTCCCCTCGAATATGTTAGAATCTTTTTTAGGAAAGTAGAGAGTACCGCAGGCAGCAGTTCCCCTAGCTTTATAGTTAGACCACTGTGACTTGCTAAGACCCGACCGCAGACCGCTCCGGGCTCGCCCGTGTCATTCAAGGGTGGGATCCGCAATGAAGCGGAGCTGCGCATCGAGCCTCAGCCGCGAGCCGGCGTTTCAGAGATCCCTGTGTCTGTCAAGACACAGGTCTTCCGAGACGCACGTCTTTCAAGACGCATCCGGCGCGTGCCTGCGAGCGATCGAAATATTCAACGATAATTAAGGATAGTAAGACATAAATGGCACAGAATTTGAGAATCACTTCCCTCGGCGGCCTGAGGGGCATCGGAAAAAACATGACGGTGTATGAGTATGGCCGTAATTTGATGGTTGTTGACTGTGGCGTGATGTTCCCGGCAAATGATATGTACGGCATCGATTGGGTGCTGCCGGATTTTGATTACGTCATCGAGAATCAGGACAAACTGCGCGGTATTGTCCTCACCCATGGGCATATGGATCACATCGGCGCCCTGCCCTATCTGCTGCGGCAGATCGAAGGAGTGCCGATCTACGGCACGCCCCTGACGCTGGGATTGGTTAAGCGGCAGCTGGAAGAGAAGAACCTCCTGCATAAGGCGGACCTCCGCACGCTGCCGATGGACGAAACGCAACACCTGGGGCCTTTCCGCGTGAGCCCCTTCTCCGTCGCCCATTCGATCCCGGATGCGGTGGGCTTCGTGATCGAAACCCCCATCGGCAAGATCGTCCATACGGGCGACTACAAGATGGATGAGACGCCGGCTGGCGGTCGCACGACCGATCTGACCACCCTGCGGGAACTGACAAAGGACGGTGTGCTCGCGATGTTGAGCGACAGCACCAATGCGGACCAGCCGGGCTACACCGAGACCGAGCGGGTCGTGCGAGAAACCCTGGACCGACTCTTTGCCGAGGCAAAGGGAAAGCGGATTATCATCGCGACCTTCTCCTCGCTCCTGGCCCGCCTGCAGGAGATTATCGATCTGGCCAAGAAGCACGGACGGAAGGTCACTCTGACCGGGCGCAGCATTATCGAGAACGTCGAGCTGGCGCGGGACCTGGGATACCTGAACGTGCCGAAAGGCCTGATCGTGGAGAATCGCGACCATGTCCGTCCGGAGAACCTGGTGGTGATCGCAACCGGCTCCCAGGGTGAGCCAAGATCGGCCCTCAACCGAATGGCGGATGGAAGCCACCGGCAGATCAAGGTCGGTCAGGGCGACACGATCATCATCTCCGGAGGCACCATTCCGGGGAATGAGGAGGACGTCAGCCGGATGCTCAACAATCTCTACGAGCGCCAGGCCGAGGTCATCTACGGGCCGATGGCTACCGTGCACGTCTCGGGCCACGGCAATCGAGGTGATATGCAGGCGATGATCGAGGCGGTCAAGCCCCGGTTTGTGATCCCGGTTCACGGCGAACCCCGGTTTCTCTACCAGCACGCGCAGTTAGCGCGGGAGACGGGCGTACCGGCCGATCACGTTTTCGTGCTCAAAGAGGGCATGCCCTGGATCAGCGACGGGCAGAAAGCCTGGACCGACAAGCTTCTCGATCTGGATGACGTCTGGGTCGACGGACGCTTGATCGGCGAGGTCGGCGAACTTGTCCTGCGAGACCGGCGCCGGCTCTCTCAGGAGGGTTTCATCGTCGCGCTCATCCCGATCAACGACAAAAAGCAGTTGGTCGGCGAGCCCCAGATTGTCAGCCGTGGTTTCGTCCATCTGGACGAGTCCGGTGAGCTTCTGGACGCAGGACGCAAAGAGATCAAGCGCCAGGTTCAGAAGGGTAACCGCAATCTCCGCCGCTCCCTGGAGAACTTCTTCTTCCATCAAACACGGTCGCGACCGGTTGTATTGCCACAGTTCATTCAGGTCTGACGCGGGAACAATCCGACACACAGGTTGAACAGCGAGAACAGACGACGGCTCCGGACTCAAATCCGGGGCCGTCATTGCTTTACGACGCCCTATCCATCCGGGCGGAGTCGAGATTCAGGCAGGTGCATGCGGCCCGATAAACAGCACCTTACGTCCCCTTGTCAAATCCGCAAAATATCATTACACTCATACCTACTTGAGATGAACGTGGCGACACGGAACTCATCGCTGAATAACAGGGAGAGTTCTGAGATGGGAGGCGTTTCCTATCCCTGAATTTGATGCGAGCAGAGGTGTTATAGACCCGGGGTTCGCTCGTGTATCGTGCATATCACGCACAAGGAGAAAGATTTGATGCTAAAAGAAGCGGAAAAGGTAATGCGGGTTCTCGAACTGCCCCCGACACGGGGAAACCCGAGGAACAGTGAGGGGGATTTCGTCAAGCTTGACAACGGGGATCTGCTCTTTATCTACACGCACTTTACGGGGGGAGAGGGGGATCATACTGAGGCGCACCTTGCCAGCCGAACGTCAGAGGACCAGGGTATCACATGGAGTTTTATGGACCGGGTCATCCTGCCCAATGAAGCGGACCTCAACATTATGTCGGTTTCGCTCGAACGGCTCGAGAATGAGCGCATCGGGATGGTCTATCTTCGCAAGCAGTCGCTGTCCGACTGCCGCCCCTATCTTCGCACCAGCGACGATGGAGGTGAGACGTGGAGCGAGCCCATTGAAATCGTCCCCGACCCGGAGGCCGGTTACTATGCCACCAACAACAGCCGGCTGGTCAAACTGACCGATGGACGTCTCCTCCTGCCGCTCTCCCTGCACACCGGGGCCGATCACCCTGTCTTTACCAAATACGGACACGCGATCTGCTACTACTCCGACGACCAGGGCAAGAGCTGGTCTCACAGCCCACCCCTGCTGACCGAGAGTCCGGAGTCGGAGGTCCGGGTGATCGTCCAGGAGCCCGGCGTCGTCGAACTCCAGGATGGGCGGCTGATGATGTATTGCCGAACCAACGCCGGCTGCCAGTACATCGCTTACTCCGGCAACCGGGGGGAGAGTTGGTCGCCGCTGCGGCCCTCGGATATCATTTCACCCCGTTCCTCCGCGTCCATCGCGCGAATCCCAAGCACCGGAGATCTGCTGCTGGTCTGGAACAATCACGAGAACATTCCGCCCGAGCTGGAAGGAAAACGCACCCCGCTGACCACGGCCATATCCAAGGACGAGGGGGAGACGTGGGAGAACGTTCGGATCCTGGAGGAAAACCCTTACGGTTGGTACTGCTACACGGCGATCGCTTTCGTCGACGGGCACGCCCTCCTGGCCTATTCTGCCGGGGATCGACGCGAGGGCAGCGGCCTCTCGACCCTCCGCATCACGCGGTTGGACGTCGATTGGCTCTACCCATAATCGCGCCGCGGATAGGTGCCAGCGGAACGCGCCGGGGCTCAAACCCCGGCGCGTCGTCATTTCGGACGATCTTGAAGTCCCCCTGTCTCATTCAGGCATCGCGGATCGATAGGCCTCGATGATCGCGTCAAACTTCCGGTTCCACAGATCGTCCACCCCCTGCCGGTCGACATCGGCGTCGAACCAGGCCATGATCTCCCGCGCACCCTGCGCGAAGGGGATCTCTGCCACGAAATCCGGCACCAGCCGCTTGATTTTGGTGTTGTCGAAGAAGACGCTGTAGGTCTTATCGCCGAGAAGCCCCGCACCCCAATCCGCATCAAAGGCGTTGATGAACGCCGAGGGGACGTGAACCATCTCCACCTCCTCGACGCCGGCGGCCTTAGCCACCAGCTTGAAGATCTGATTCCAGGTCAGGATCTCATCGGATGTGATGTGATAAGCCTCGCCCAGGGCGCGATCGTTCCCCAATATGCCAAGGAAACCCTTTGCAAAGTCTCGGTGATGAGTCATCACCCACAACGAGGTCCCGTCCCCGTGAACGACGACGGGCAGCCCTTTTCGCATCCGATCGACCACCGTGTAGCGGCCTTTGAAGGGCAGCATCGTCGGGCCGTACGTGTGCGAGGGACGCACAACGGTGACCGGAAAGCCCTCCTCCCGGTACGCTCGCATCAGACGCCTCTCGCACGCAGCCTTGTTCCGCGAATAGGCCCAGAAAGGATTGTGCAACGGGGTCGACTCGGTGACAGGCAAACTGCGTATCGGCTTGTGGTAAGCCGAGGCCGAACTGATGAAGACGTACTGCTCGGTCCGTCCGCGGAAATAGTCGAGATCCGCTTCCACGTGTTCGGGGGTATAGGCAACCCAATCGACCACGACGTCAAAGGTCCTATCACCCAACGCGTTCTCGACCGAGGGCGACTTCCGAATGTCGCCGACCACCACCTCCGCCCCCTCGGGCACCGGTCGCTTCGACGTTTTTCCACGATTCAGCAGGGTGAGATCGATCCCACGCTCGACGGCTAACGCCGAACACGCGGAGCTGATGATGCCCGTCCCACCGATAAAGAGCACGTTCATAGGAATAGCCTCCTCGTCATTTCCATACCCGCATCACCTCTCATCCTTCGTACCTCGCGACCGAACTCACGTGACAGCATCCAGACGATCGTAGACGGGCACCAACGCCGTATAGCTGTCCCGGAAGATAGGGTAAAGCGCCTCGTAGACGCGCTGAGCATCGGCCTCGGGCTCGATCACCTCGACGACCGGGTTCATCTCCAAAGCCACCCCGAAATCCGGATAGAGCCCTACGGCTACGCCGCCCGCCAGCGCCGCCCCCATCGACGTGGCTTCCTCAAGCACCGCCAGCCGCTGGACGGGGACGCCGTAGAGATCGGCCATGATCTGATTCCAGAAGCGGGCGCGTGCGCCGCCTCCGATCACACGCATCGCCTCGATCGCTGCCCCCTGTGCCCGGAATGCATCCAGGATAATGCGCAGATTCATCGTGACCCCCTCCAGCACGGCCCGGATGACGTCCGCCCGGGTGTGGCGGATCGTCAGCCCGACGAACGCACCCCGGGCCTTCGGATTCCAGTGGGGGCTACGTTCGCCCATCAAGTAGGGAAGATAGAGCAGGCCATGGGCACCCGGCGGCGAGTCCCCGGCTTTGAGGTCCATAATCTCGTAAGGGCTGATCTCCAACTGCGCAGCCGACCTCACCTCAAGCGGGCAGAGCTGGTCCCGGGCCCACTGGTAGGATGCCCCGGCTGCCTGCATCGTCCCGGTCGGCATAAACGTATCCGGCACCAGGTGGGCGAAGGTGAACGTGCGAAAATCGGGATCCCAGATCGGATCCTCGGTCGCCAGCGCAATCCACGATGAGGAACCGACGTAGTTATAGGCCATCCCCTCGGCGACCACCCCTGCACCGGCTGCAGCGCAGGCCCCATCCCCTCCGCCGATGACGACCGGCGTCCCGGCGGGAACCCCGACCTCGTCCGCGACCTGCCCGCCGACCCGTCCGACGACCGAGTGACTGGGACGGATATCCGGAAGCCGGTCGGCGTCCAAACGGGCCGCCTCCAGGATCGGCTCCGACCAGACCCCCCTCTGCAGATCGTAGAGGTTCATTCCGGAGGCGTCCGAGGGATCGGTGACAAAGGCTCCCGTCATCCGGGCGACCATCGCGTCCTTGGCGTGCGTGAACCTGTAGGTCGCCTTATAGATGTCCGGCTGGTGGTTGCGGAGCCAGAGGATTTTAGCCAAGGAGTAGGACGGACTCAGGCGGTGGCCCGTGATCCGATAGACCTCTTCAAACGGCACCCTCTCCCCAATCGCCTGCGCGTCATCAAGAGCCCGCTGATCCGCCCAGATGATGGCGCTGCGGAGAGGTCTCGCCTGCCGATCCAGCGGGACGCAGCCCATCATCTGTCCGCTGAACGTCACGCAGGCGAGCTCGCCCCCCGGAACGCCGGCCTCATCCAGAAGCCGGTGCGTCGAGCTGCATACCGCATCCCACCAATCCTCAGGGTTCTGCTCCGCCCACCGCTTATGGGCATACTCGGTGGGATATCCACAAAACGCGCTCGCCACCAGGCGACCCTCCGGGTCGTAAAGCGTGGCCTTATTCCCGGTCGTGCCAAGATCGTGGGCCAGCACATAGTTCCCCATGCTTATCTTCCTTCCACGCCGGTCGGAGATCCCGATCCATCGATCGCCACAGTGAGCTACATTGACCGCGTCAACCGCCGGAGCGCTTCAAAGGCCTTGGAGGCTTGAGCCGGCATATCCTCCCACTTTGCCTCGATGGAGATCGGACCGTCGTAGTCAGCCGCACCCAACGCCTCGAAGAAGTCGGAGAAGTCGCAGGGTTCGAACCCCGGGGGCACGCGGGAATCAGTCGTCGCAATGTGGACGTGCTCTAACAGCGGGCCGTACCGTACAATGGCGTCCCACGAATCATCGTCAAGGCTCCAGTGATACGAATCCACCAGGAGTCTGACGTGAGGATGGTCCACGGCCTCCACATAGCGACCGCACTCCCCAACCGACGTCAACACGTTACATGCGCCCAGCGTCTCGTTGAGCGGCTCGACCACGACGGTGACCCCGTGATCCTGGGCGATAGGGGCGATGCACTGACCGAACGTCACGAGCTGCGCCCAGGCCTCACCGCGGTCGAACCCGTCGGGGATGCGACGCGCTCCTCCCGAACCGAACACGATCGTACGAATACCGACCCGCTCGGCTCGCGCGAAGGCGACCCCGGCATACGCACGCAGCGCATCGAGGTCAACCTCCGGGCCGGTGATCTTGAGATGACCGGGCACGAAGCAGTTCGCCGCCAGGGCCGGGAGCGGTGCGGCGGTCACCCGCGCCAGCGCATCCGCGAAGGCCTCCTCGCCCTCTTCGGTCTTGAGATGATTTTGAACGTGTAGCTCGATAAACGCAAAGCCGGCATCGGCTAAAACCGGCGCGTCCTTGGGGTCCGCACATACACCGAGTTTCATTCCTATCTCCTCGCTCTATTTTGAGAACTCTCACAATCCGGGGGAGCCATCTGAGCCACATCCACGACGTTATCCGGGTTGAAACGTCAAACCGACCGACTCCGCAACCTCGCGGATGTAGGCCGCGGACTTCTGATAATCCTCCTCGGTATGGAGGTGCTCGATCATCAGCGGCATCTCGGGGTCAAGCTTATCGACCTCCTGAAGCAGCACCCGGTAATCCAGGTGACCCAGTCCGGGTCGCACCTCGTCGAGGTGGGTCGTTAATCGGGTCGAGAGCTTCGTGTCCTTTGCGTGGCAGCTCCGGATATGAGGGCCCAGCGTCTCGAACCACGTACGGATCAATGCGGCGTTGTCGTAGTAGCGCTGCGGACTGTTGATCACATTCACCATATCGATGTGCGCGCCAAAGTGCTCACGATCGACCGCCTTGATCAGTGCGAGATAGCTCTCAGCCGTATGGGGATACATCCAGGGCATCGGCTCCAGCGTGTAATAGGTCCTCGTCGGATTGACCGCATCAATGATGGACCGCACGATCTCGACAACCCGATCGAACGTATCCACGGTCAGATTATCCGGATCGGGGCCATCCCAGGTTTCCCCACAGGATCCGGCGATATTGACACAACAGCGGGCCCCAATCCGATCGGCCAATGCCAACTGGGTCCGGCACTTTTCCAGCGCATCCCGGCGGACTTGCGCATCCGGGCTGAGCGGATTGCTCCAGGCACCGACCTCCGCGATCACAATATCCGCGTCCGCCGCAGCCTGAACGTAGTCCGCTGCCGTCTCGGCATCGTCCTCTGCAGTTACCGGGCAATACGCCGCCCCATAGCCGGCATCCTTGAGTGCCGCCACCCAGCGGTCGGGCGTCATCTCATCCACGAAAACCGCGCCACCTAATCTCATCGATAGCTCCTCCTGATTGTATCAATCTCTCTACGCCGCATCACCCAACTCCAGCGTTCAGCACCGAACATCCCTCACAGCGCCCGCTTGTTGTCGATCGCGCGCGCGTACGCATCCAGGTAACTCAACGCGCTCTCATTCCACGAGAACCGCTGCGCCATCGCCCGGCGGATCATCTGGGCGACGTGATGGGGTCGGTCGTAATACGTACTCACCGCCCAACCCAGCGCATAATAGACGGCGTTCGCGTCGAGCTGGTAGAACTTGAATCCGGTCCCCGTGCCCGTCTCCTCATCATACTGCACCACCGTGTCAGCCAGGCCGCCGGTCGCGTGCACAATCGGCAGGGTCCCGTACTTCAAGGAGTAGATCTGATTCAGACCACACGGCTCGTAACGCGAGGGCATCACGAAGAAATCGCTCCCCGCCTCGATCCAATGGGCCAACTCGTTGCTGTAGCCGATATGGCTGCCGATCCGCCCCGGATACCGGCTCGACAGCGCGCCATAATAGGATTCCAACGCCTTGTCCCCCGAACCCAGAATCGCGAATTGCACCCCCATATCGCGCACGACCTCCTCGATACACGCCGCCAGGATATCCAGACCCTTCTGGTGGGCAAACCGGCTGATGACACCGACGAGGGGCACCGTGTCATCGACATCCAGTCCCAGACGGATTTGAAGCTCCCGCTTGCACACCGCTTTCCCGCTCATAGACTCAGATGAATACGTTGCCGGAATGAGCGGGTCGACCTCGGGGTCCCACGCCTCGTAATCCACGCCGTTAAGAATGCCCGCGTAATCGTCACCCTTGTCATTGAGGTATGGGGCCAGGCCGTGCGCGTATTCAGGGGTACGGGTCTCGTCCGCATAGGTGGGGCTTACCGTGTTGACGAGATCCGCAAAATGGATACCGCCCTTGAGGAAATTGATGTGACCGTGATCCTCAAGCTTGTCGGGGGTGAAGTTAGCCTCCTGCAGACCCACGTAAGCGTAGTGCTCCCGCTCGAACACACCCTGATATCCGATATTGTGGATCGTCAGGACGCTGGCGGACTTGCCCACCACGGCGTCGTTCCAATGCCAGACCTTGAGATACGCAGGGGCCAAGGCTGCCTGCCAGTCGTGGGCGTGCACGATATCGGCGTCAAACCCCATATCCTGGCACAACTGAATCGCCGCGCGGGTGAAGAATGAGAAGCGCCGCGCGTTGTCCAGGTAGTCGTTCAGATCCGGATCGTGGTAGAGACCGGAACGGTCAAAATACCCGTTGTGCTCGATAAAATAAACCGGCACGTCGCCATCGCGGGTTCGCGTGGTATCGACTGCGCACCACTCCTCGGTGTTGCCCATCCATACACCCATCTGATCAAAGAAACGACGCAATCGATGCTTTTCAACGTCGATGATGCCATGCTTGGGCATAATCACAAGCACCTCGTGACCCAGCGCTTTGAGCGCCTTAGGGAGTGCCCCCACAACGTCAGCGAGGCCGCCGGTCTTCGCAAATGGAACACATTCCGGGGCAATCATCGCGATTCGCAGTCTTCGATTCATCCATTCTCTCCTGTTCTGACTCCAACGATCCCTATCGATCAATCGCGTCCGAGATCAATCACAAGACGATTCACCTCAAAGACTAAGTTCTTCAATCTTCACCGAGTCCAACGCCATCGTACCTAATCCCATCGCGGCCGCGGCCTTGATATAGGAGATATCCGCGCCCGTCAGGTCAAAGAGCGTAGCCGCCTGCGCGTCCGCCGCCACGAAATCCCGGCTGGCGATGACCGTATTCGCCCGCTTGACATCCTGGAGGTTGCCGCCGGTGGGACCGTGATTCATCAGGATCCGCACGGCATCCACGACGGTCAACGTCGGCCGCACGAGGCTCGAGAGATCCGCGATGCGCTGGCCCAAGTTGCTGTGTATGCGTCCGGGGTGGGTGATGACCCCTAACAGATTCTTCATTCCGAGGGTCAAGCGGGCCAACGAGTGATGCTTGGCGATCGGAACGTTGATCAAGACGTCAGCCGTCAATACGTCCTTGTAAAATTCCCACGCGTTGATATCGACCCCTTCCGGGATCTCGGCCTTCACGTACTTGGCGGAGTGCATCACGACCATCTCACCCCCCGCAGCCCCCACAGCCTGGGCGATACCACTGACCTCATAAGCCGACTCGGGCGTGCCGCCAAACGGGTTGTCCATCACCCGGACGCGTCGCGCGCCGGCACCCAGGCACAACCGGACGAGGGTCGCGACGACCATGGGATTGGTCGTCGCCGCAAACTCGGGCGGATTGTAATCCACACAGATGTTGGGCTTGATGACTACCTCGTCCCCTTGGCTCACAAACTGCTCGATCCCTCCCAGGGCCGCTATCGCGCGCCTGGTGATCTCGGCAGGATCCGCGCCCCTGACCACCGTGAGCTCAGGCCGATCGGCGCGCGCTTCGGGGGTCTCCGTCTGGACTTGCGGGGTTGGGGTCTCCTGTCGAGTCCCCAAGGGTGTGTCCTGGGGGGCCTCTGTCGGAGCATCCGTTGCCGGTCGGGTCGCCTCCGGGGTCTCCTGCGGGATATCCGGGGACTCGACCGGCTGAGTTTCCGGCGGAGTCCCGGCCGGGACAGCGCATCCGGACGTCAGCCAGGCGGTGCCCAAAGCTGCCATGCCCGCCCACCGTAAGAACCGGCGGCGGGACCATGGACCCGAGGACGTCGGGGGAAAGCCCATCGACTCATTTTTCGCGTTCACACGATCCTCACACATCCGTCGCTCCCTCTATTTTGACCCACATTATGTATAAATACAGTCCAGATCCAGATATAGAAGACTAGGATTGG
>CAYMAQ010000010.1:0-40082 GCA_964388385.1 uncultured Anaerolineales bacterium
GCGGGCTCGCAATCCAGAAAGGGACGGCCTGGGCAAATTGGAGCCCCCAGATGAGGATCGTTCGCAATCCCCAGATGAGGACCACGGTGACCAACGACCCGAAGAGATCGACCTCCATCCGGCTCCCCGGCCTGTACTTATACCGGTAGGAGGGGATGCCCAACAGGCGGCATGCAACCACGATGATCGGATCCGTGACCGTCACCACGCCCACCATCACCAGGTGCCGGGACCGGACGTTGAAGACCCGCAGCACCACCCGAACGATGAGCAGGAGCCCCAAGACGCCAAAGACGACATCCACGATACCCATCATCATACGAAGCACAATACCCCCCTCTGCGAACCTATTCCTTTCAACCCCGGGCAGGAACTCACGGACGGGGGCCGAAAACGCCCCGCCCCACCCGCACCATCGTGGACCCTTCCTCCACCGCAACCTCGAAATCGTCGGTCATCCCCATCGACAGATGCTGCCAGGGTGTATCGGGAAACCGCTCCCGCAGCGCGTCGAGCAGGGACCGGAGGGACGCGAAGACCGGACGCACCGTCTCCGGATCGTCCGCGATGGGCGCCATGGTCATCAGACCCTCAACCCGCAGACCCTCCAGCGCCAGCACGGCCTCGACGTCGGCAAAGAACGCCTCCCGGACGCCGCCGTCGTCCATCCACCCGGCGGCGGCGTACCCATACTTGCTGGCCTCGCCCGAGACGTTGCATTCCAGCAGAATCGGGATCTCGGGCGCGTCCAGATCCGCGATCAACCGGCTCATCTTCTGCGCCAGCTTCAGACGGTCCACCGAGTGGACGATGTCGAAGCGGCGGACGACCCACCGGGTGCTGCGGCTCTGGACGTGCCCAATCATGTGCCAGGTAGGCTGCTCGCCATCCAGCATCGCGGCGACCATCGTCACCTTCTCGGCGCCCTCGCGCGGACGGTTCTCCCCAAACTCCCGCTGACCCGCGTGCCACGCAGCCATCACGGCAGGAACGGGGAACATCTTGCTCACGGCGACCAACCGCACCGCCTCCGGATCGCGCCCCGCCCGGAGAGCGGCATCCCCAATGCGTGCTCGAACCCGCGCCAGATTCAGCGGTACCACCGTCTCGTAGTCCATACACGACTCCTCAACTATCCTAACCTACCAACGAACCCCTCGACGATCATAATTCCGTTGATCCAACCGGCGCGATGGCGGCTCGTAGTCGCTGCGCCGGAAGACGAACTGGAACAGCATTCCTGCAACAAATCCCCCGATGTGCGCCCACCAGGCCACGCCCCCGGTCTGCATACCGACGTTGATCGAGGCAATCCCCTGGAGGAGCTGAAGCAGGAACCAGCCGCCCAGCACGATAATCGCCGGCAGCCAGACAAGTCGATAGAAATAAAAGGAGGGGACCAGAGTCTGCACACGCGCTCCGGGGAAGAGCAAAAGGTAGGCGCCCAGCACCCCGGCAATCGCGCCACTCGCCCCGATGATCGGTTGTTCCAGATTGGGCGCAGACATCACCTGGATCAGCACCGCAATGAGGCCGGACAGGGTGTAGAAGATAAAAAAGCGCAGCCTGCCCATACTCTCCTCGACGTTGTCCCCGAAGATCCACAGGTAGAGCATGTTGCCGATAAGATGCGCCCACCCGCCGTGAAGGTACATCGAGGTAAAGAGCGTTAACAGTTGCATCGGATTCAACCACGCCGAGGTCAACCGCTGCGGCACCACCCCGAAGGTATTCGTAATCGCCGTCGCCCGCTGGCCCATCATCACCTCAAGAAAGAAGATGACCGAATTGACGACGATGAGCGCTACGGTGACAACAGGGAACTTCCGGGAGGGTATGTTATCCTTCAGTGGCATCATAGGTGGATCTCCTCATCTCTGGGCTGCACCGACAGCTCGGCGCGCAAGTCGCGCCCCGGTCAGCCCGCTGTTATAAACTTACTGCACGCCCATGCCGTGAATGCCAAAGGGCATAGACGCCGCGCTCGACCCACCCCAAGTATAGATCAAAGCCCCTCTCGGACAAGCGTCAGGGCGCTGTACGTACTGTCTCAACGGTTATCTCCGGATTGTCCACCACAAAGCGGGACGGGGTGAAAGCACCCCGTCCCGCTCGAATACGTGTACCCTACGGCCCACTACAGTTTTCTCAAGGCCTCCGCAACCCGTGCGGCCTCGGTCTCATCCGCGGGCGTACCGGACATCGACTCGGCGATCGAGGCCATCTGCTCGCAGCCCTCAATGGCCTGGGAGAGGTTCAGCGGCTTGGGGAGGGGGCCTGTCAGCCGCACGAAGTTCTTACGATAGATGGTCTCCAGCGTGTCCTCGGGGAGCGCCATACCCTTGATCAAGCCGTCCTCCGGCCCACCCAGGAGGAAGTCGGCAGCCTCGGGAACCGGGAACGCATCGTCGGTCTCCAACCAGCGGTAGACGATGCCGGCCCGGGCCTTTGCCTCTTCCAACGTCATCCGGCTCGCGATATCGGTGCCGAAGATGATGCGATCCGCGTATTTGATGAAGAAGTCGCGGCTTGCGTCCACATCCTCAGAGAGGTTGTGGAGCATCTCAATGCCGGGCGCCAGGTCGAAGTGCACGGACGGATACTGATCGAAGAGCCGTGACGCGCGATCCAGGTCCGCCGACAGGAAGTAGAAATGGGCGAAGATTACGTTCAGATCGGGATGACGCTCCAGCACATTGTCGACCTCGACGTAGAGCTCCTCGTAGGTCACGTCCTCCGGGCCGTAACCCCAGTCCCGCTTCTTGGCCCAATCCGGAATCCGATCGGGGTCCCAGAATTCCTCAGGATCGTTGACGTGCCAGACGAGGGGGAACTGCAGCTCCTCAACGCGGGCCCAATAGTCGGCATAATAGGGATCATCGACCGGAATGTCCATCCGCTGCCGCGAGGTCGGTTTTCCCTCGATCATCTTGATGCCGTCACACCCCATGGCCACAAACTCATCCACCTGCTCCACCAGACTGGGCGTCGAGACCTTACCGTCGGTCAGCGTCTCCGCGTGGTTAAGCCCGGCAAAGACGTAGAACTGACGCGGGTGCATCGCCTTCATATAGAGCGACTGCGCGAGCCCACTGCCCTCGGCCGCATTCTGAATGGAGACGAGGTTCATCTGATCGATGCCCGCCGCCTCACAGATATCCAGGATCAACGGCTCGGTGTCGATGCTGCCCATATGCACGTGGTTGTCGATGATAGGTTCGTACCTTGAACGCCAAACGTCTTTCATACTGTTCGCTCCTTTAACCTGTGAATGGATCGTCGTTCGACAAACTTTATCCTATTGTAGATGCTTCACCGGTATTCACAACCGACCCAACCGGTGCGTCCATCCAGCCCAAAGAACGCGGGGAGGCTCAACGAGCAAAGGCTCGGAAGGGATTCTCAACCGTCATCTTCCGAACCGTCCCCTCGTCGATACCGGCGTCGCGCAGTTTCGGCAGGAAGATCTCGCTGATATACGTGAACGGTCGGGGCGTGCCGCCGCCCGGCTTGGAGGGATCGTACCATCCCCGATCGTGGCTGAGGAGCAGGCGGTCGCCCAATCCGGCGTCCAGCATCCGCTGAATGCGGTCGATGAAGAAATCGTCATCGAACGACGCACTGCCAATCGCATCATATTCGATCCAGACGCCCCGGCGGGCGAGCTCGACGTTGACGTCGAAGTCCGCTTCGTTCTGAGCGTGGATCCAGATAAAGCGGTCGAGGGGGTATCCCACATCCTCCAGGACCTCCAGTTGATCCTTCACCACCCGCCCCTTGATCGTATGACTCCCGATACAGGCGTTGGTCTCTCGCCCGGCAGTCCCTGCCGCGCGCAGGATCTTCGCCTCGGTCTCGGTCATATCCTCGTCGCCTGCGCTCAGTTTGATCCAGGCTGCCCGGACACCGGAGTCCTCGATCTCGTCCTGGAGTTCCTCCAGCATCCAGTCGCGCAGCGACTCCTCCTCGGCAGCGTGCGCCCAGTCCGGAATCCACGGCTCGCGGTAGATGCCCGTAGGGGCAACGAGGGGGAAGTCGGTCTCCTCCGAGACCGCTTTGACCGCAGCGATATGCCGCCCGACGCCCACCGGCGTACATACGACCAGCGCCGCGACCCCCACATCCTTCGCCTTTTCAACCTCCGGGGCCATCAAATCGACGACGTCGGAGGGGTCGGTCTGCGCCGGCGGGCGCTCCGTCTCCATCCCCACGAAGATATGCTCGTGAGGCAGGATCATCTCCAGTTCGTCCGCTTCCAGCGGTCCCAAGGTCGTGATTAATCGAACCATTTTATCTCTCCTTGTCATCATCATTTTTCATCATACATCATACATACTCAGATCGGATGGAGAGTACCTTCACCTATCGAATCGATGATATCACCTCTCACTATCCATAGCGATCAATTCTCTGCGAAAGGCTTGATTCGGTAGACATATTATACGCGCAATGAGGGGGGAAATGCAAACGGGCCGCATCAAGCGGCCCGTGCGTTTTGGTGCCGAGACGCAGAATCGAACTGCGGACACGCGGATTTTCAGTCCACTGCTCTACCAGACTGAGCTATCTCGGCCAACCGACTACCATTCTAGCCCAGGTCGTGAAATTGTCAAGGGAGATCTCGCCCGAAGGGAAAACCGAGGATGGGGACCTGAGACTTGGGGTCCTTTTCACATAAAGAGATAAGAGATCTCGACAACTATTGATAAAGTGTGATTAGTTGATATGATGGGTCTGTATGAGCTATGCATCCCAATGCACAAGTCTGGGAATCCACACAACGAAGGATACAAGCGCATGAAAACCTATTTAGCATGTTATCCCTGCTTCCTGAGGCAGGCCCTCGACGCGGCCCAGATGGTCGGAGCAACCGAGGCACAGCAGTGCCGGGTCGTCCACGCGACTCTGTCCCTGCTCCAGAATCTCGACGCCACGAGCACCCCACCCGAGATCGGGGACCAGCTGCACCGTCTGGTACGCGAGATGGTGGGCGACGGCGATCCTTATCGCAAAGTCAAGGACCGCGCGACGGCCCAAGCACTCGCCCTCTATCCCGACCTGCACCTACAGTATGCCAACGCTGACGATCCACTCGAATTCGCTGCCCGGGCTGCGATCGCCGGCAACATCATTGATTTTGGACCCGGTCGAACCTACCAACTGAACGCGACGCTGGAGCGCGTCCTGACCCAACCCTTCGCCATCGGCGACATAGCCCCTCTGCGTGAGGCGCTGTATCGTGCCCAACGCGTGCTCTATCTGGCGGACAACGCCGGAGAGACGGTCTTTGATCGGTTGCTCATCGAGAGCCTCCCCATCCCGGTCACCTACGCAGTCAAGAGCGGTCCCATTCTCAACGACGCCACCCTGGCGGACGCCCGGGCCGCGGGACTGGACGAGGTCGCGGACCTGATCACCACCGGATCCAACGCACCGGGGACGATCCTTGATCGCTGTCGCGCGGATTTCCGCCGCCGTTTCGAGCAGGCGGACCTGATCATCGCCAAAGGACAGGCCAACTACGAGACGCTGAGCCCCGGAGACGCACGAACCTTTTTCATGCTCCAGGCCAAGTGCCCGGTTATCGCCGAGGATATCGGCGTGCCGGTGCAAAGCATCATCCTGCGGCAGGGCGGATGGACGGACGCCACGCTTGAGGCGTAGAGAAAGAACCGCAACCCGAGTTCTGTGCGGGCAGCCCACGGCGGTAGAATACACACGGACGAAGGGAGCCGAGTCTCTAGAGACTCGGCTCCCTTCGTCAATAATATTGGGGGCGACGTCCTCGCAGATCAGCGCCCCCTCCATCGTCAGCGCCGCCGTCCGCCTCCGCGCCGACCGCCCCGTCCGGCGCGCCCGGCACGACCTCCTCGGCCCGCACGGCGCCCCAGGCCCAAGCCCAGTCGCTGGAAGAATCCAACCGGCTGGTCCGGGCGGGTGGGCGTCGACGTGCATTGACCCTGGCCTCGCCCCGTGAGGGGGCCCTGACCTTGAGGTCCGGTTCCGTCAAACCTTGGCATGTATCTCACCTCCTTACGCCACTAGCAAACCCTGTTCGTTTCTTTAAGTCACCTCTACTATACATCACTATTAACATTTTGTCAATAGTCATAGTTTTGAATAGTGGATTCTGAAGTTCCGGGCATGCCCAGGCATACGCTACGAAACGTTTTCACAATCCCCATAGAAACGCAGAGACGTTTTGGTTATTCACGATCAGATCTATCAGAACGGGGGGTTTCTTATTCAGGGTACATCGGCTATACTACGGGGGCTTATGCACAACCGGACGTATCGATCATCGGCGCCGGAGAGGATTTGTGGGTCCATCCGGAATCCTGTCTGTACCGGGCTCGGAAGGGGAGCGGCGTAACCTTGCGAGTTCTGATGCTGTCGAAGGCATGTGTGGTCGGCACCTACCAACGCAAGTTGGAGGAGCTGGCAGCGGTCGCGCCCGATCTCGATCTGGTCGTCGCGGTCCCCCCTTCGTGGAAGGATGCGTATGGATGCACCGAACTCCAGCGCGCCTACACGCAGGGATATCGCCTGGAGGTCACGCCCATCGCGCTCAACGGGCTCTACCATCTCCACTTTTACCCGAAGTTCGGAGATCTCCTCGCCAACGTCCATCCGGACATCGTGCACATCGACGAGGAACCCTATAACTTCGCCACCTATCACGCCAATCGGATCGCCCGGCGCGCCGGAGCCAGGACGCTCTGGTTTTCGTGGCAGAATCTCCGGCGTCGGTACCCGCCGCCCTTTTCCTGGATGGAACGCTATAACCTCACGCACGTCGACTATGGAATTGTCGGCAGTGAATCCGCAGCCGGCGTATGGCGCGCCAAGGGATTTACCAAACCATTGGCCGTCATCCCGCAGTTCGGCGTGGATCCTTCGCTCTTCCACCCACCGGCGAAGCCCCGCCCGGGCAGCCCCGTGCACATCGCGTACATCGGGCGTCTGGTGCCCGAGAAAGGCGTTGACCTTCTCCTGGACGCGCTCCACACATTGCATGGCGTCTGGCGAGCCACCCTGATAGGAGGTGGACCGGCAGCGGCGGACCTCAAAGCCCAAGCTGAACGTCTCAACGTCCAAGGCGCCGTCACATTTCGCGATGCCGTCCCCTCGACGGCGATGCCGGATATCTATCGTGACATCGATATCCTGGTCCTGCCCTCCCGGACAAAGGCCAATTGGATCGAGCAGTTCGGACGGGTTCTCATCGAGGCGATGGCAAGTGGCGTCGCCGTCATTGGGTCCGAGACCGGTGAAATCCCCTACGTGATCGGGGAGGCAGGCCGGATCTTTCCGGAGGAGGATGTCGAGGCCCTGCGCTCGGCCCTCGAATCCCTGATCGCCGATCCGGAACTCCGTTTGACGTTGGGGAAAAAAGGTCGCGCACGCGTCCTGGAGCGCTATACTCAGGGCCACATCGCGCAGGCAACCTTGGATGTCTACCGGAGTTTGAGTCTATGACGCTTATGGATTGTGTGATAAGGGAGATGAGACGGCTGATCGCGCGCTACCACTACGGCTGGGGACTCTCCCACCGCTATGTGGCCAATACCTCGGGGGTCGAGTCGGAATATGAGGTCGCGACCCGCTTCTTCTCCAGGGCCATCCACTGGGATCCCGGATTCGCCAGGGCATACCTGGATCGCGGGATTCTCAATTGGCGAGAGCTGGACGACCCGCGTCAGGCTGTCCACGACCTCACCCTCGCGCAAGCACTCGACGAGGAGCTGGTCGAGGCCCGCTTCAATCGAGGGGTTGCCTACCAGGAAATGGGCGCGTACGCAAAAGCCATCGCGGATTTTGAGGCTTACTTGAGAGTCGGAGTCCATCCGCATTGGTGTGAGTATGCGGAAGCGATGATAAAGGAGCTTCAGCCATGGATTACCTACAACGAAGACGAAGAAATCGGCGGCACGCCCCGTTAAGCCGCGTCTGCCTGGTCGTCGGCATAGTGGCAGGTGGGCTGCTGAGTGCCTGTCGTTCGACGGCGACCCCCGAACCCGACGCGACCCCCAGGCCGCCCTCCGTCCAATTCCTGCAGCCGCCCCCCACCCTCTGTCGGGATGCGACCCAACTCCGGCTGGACGTGCAGGTGACCGGGCCCAGGGTACGGGAGGCGGAGGCATCCTGGAGACTGTACCGGGCGAACAAGGATGAACCGCTCAGTCAGGGCGCGTGGTCCGGGGGAAGTGGGGAGATCTACGTCCCCTTCCCCGACGGGACGCCCCTCCCCCCCGGCGATTACGAGGTGTCGATCGACTGGCACGGAGAGTCGTTGACCCGTCAACGCTTCACGATCCAGCCCGAGTCTCCCAGCATCGAAGGCCTGGGGATCACCTTGATCCCGGATGGCGAGCTGCAGGTCCGGTTGACCCCGGAGGTTCGGCATTTCTACGTCCGGATCACCTATGACGGCGCCTGCCCGGGCGCACCCTACTGGCTCACCGTCAACCAGGGCAGCGAGGTCGTCTGCAGGCAAAACGGAGGACTCGACCGGGAAGCCGGCACGGCGTCCATTCCGTGCTACCAGGACAGAGGCCGCGCGTTTGCGGAAGGGACGTACGAGGCGACCGTGACCCTGATGGATGACGTGCAGCGCACGGAAATTTTCGAGATCGCAGCGCCGGCACCGACCTCCACACCACTGCCAACCGCTACCCCCCGCCCCAGTCCCTTTACCTGCGGGCCCCTCTTCAGTGCAGCCGGTCTCACCCCGGAAGGGGAACCCTTTCTGCCCCTGACGCTCTTCGATTGGTACACCCAGGCGATCTACGTGGGCACCCAATGCGATAGGCTGACTCCGGGGACCGCATGGCAGAGTACGTGGTACCGCGACGGTGAGCTCGCGGGGACGCACAATGGGCTCTGGATGGGTGAGCCCGAGGGTGTCATCTGGGACAGCCTGACCGGGGTCCCGGGTTCGCCGTTTTTACGCCCCGGCACCTACACGATCACGCTGCGAATCGAAGCGACGGAGCCCCTGACGACGGAGGTGCGGGTGCTGGCGTATCCATCGGCGGATCAGGAATAACTGAGCCGTCTCTGAGTCTCCTCGGGTATCACGAAAATGGTTCGTGCTCGGCGTCCGAATCTGGAGGTTCGGATCGCGGACATCTTGCCCGCATGCCCGCGATCCCATAATGTCGTCAGAGCAGGCCCAGGTTGCTGTAATCGCCGATCGTCAGTTTGAGCGCTTTCGGGCGGATAGGGGAGCGCTTCAACACGACTTTGCGCCCGATCAGGCTGTCCTGTATGCGGGCCGGGAGCGACTCGATGATGCTGTCCTCCAGGACGATCGACCGCTCGATCTCGCTGTCCTTGATCTGGCAGTTCCGGCTGATGGAGGTAAAGGGTCCGACGTAGGCGTTGATAATCCGGGTGTTCTCCCCGATAATCGCCGGTCCCCGCACAATACTGTTGATGATCTCGGCGCCCTCTTCAATGGTGACCCGGCTGTCCACCTCGGAGTCGCGATCGACGTAGCCCTCGATCTTGGGCACCAGCTCATCCAGAACCTTGCTGTTGGCCTCGAGCATATCGCCGGGCTGTCCTGTGTCAATCCACCATCCCTCGTGGATATAGGGGAAGACGCTGTAATCGTTCTCGACCAGCCATTGAATCGCATCCGTGATCTCGAGCTCACCCCGCCAGGAGGGTCGGATGTTGTTGACGGCCTCGAAAATATGTGCGTCAAACATGTAAATACCCACCAGCGCCAGGTTCGAGGGAGGGGACTCGGGTTTCTCAATCAGGCGGACAACCTGGCCCTCGGCGTCCAATTCCGCGACCCCATACGACTCGGGATGCGCCACCTCGGTCAGCACAATCTGGCTGTTCCAATCCGATCCGGCGAATTCCTGGATCAATTTCGAGATGCCACCCTCGATCACGTTGTCGCCGAGGAACATAACGAAGCGATCGTCTCCCAGGAAATCCCGGCTGATTTTGACCGCGTGCGCCAATCCCAGGGGCGCTTCCTGCTTGATGTAGGTGACGTCGACACCCCAGCGCCCACCGTCCCTCACGGCCGATTGGATATCCTCCGCCGTGTCGCCGACGACGATACCGATCTCCGTGATACCGGCATCCCGGATGGATTCAATGACACGAAAAAGCACCGGCTTGTTGGCGACCGGGATCAACTGTTTGGCGCTCGTAAACGTCAGAGGATAGAGTCGCGTGCCCTTGCCACCGCTGAGAATCAATCCCTTCATCCCTTGCTCCCTTCGTATCGCGTGAGATCGGCTCGTGATACCGATCGAGATCAATAGCCCGTCAATCTACCCTGTTTCGGTGCATTGGTCATCACCGCACCCAGCAATCGGGCCCGAAAACGCTTCAACTGCTCCTTGGCCTGCTCGACGCGGTCGCGGCGCGTGTGTCCCGCGCGAACGACGAGCATCAGCCCATCGGTTTGAGCGGCCAACACCGAAGCGTCCACCGCTACCGTGACCGGCGGAGCCGTAAAGATCACGAGGTCCGCCTCGGCCCGCAGGCGTTCTAACAGGGCCTCCATCGACTGGCTCCCGAGAACGTCCGCCGGATTGGGAGGCAGCGCGCCGCTCGCGATCACGCGGAGACCTTCGACCTCGGTGGGCACGAGCGGGATCTCCACCTCCTCACCCAGACCTAGGACGACGTCGGTCACGCCCGGCTCCTGCGAGATCCCAAAGAGCTCGTGCAGCCGGGGACGGCGCAGATCCGCGTCAATCAAGATCACCGTCTGCCCGGCCCGGGCCATCACCACGGCCAGATTAGCCGCCACGTTGTCCTCCAGCCCCGAGACGTCCGGGGGAGCCACCACCATCGCGTTCAGGGATCGATCGATGCTGGCAAACTTGAGGTTCGCGTGGAGCGCCCGGTATGCCTCGGCTGCGGGGCTCCGGGGATCACGCAACGTCACTAAATCAGCTTGTTCCATCGGCTACTCCTTCGTCGTGCCAAATGCCAAACGTCGATCGGTCATCCGGTGATGCGGCCTCACGCACGGTGACGCCCCCGGGTCGAAATCGGCGGAATCACGCCCATCACCGTCAATCCGGTCTCGGTCTCCACCCCATGGGGATCGTAGATCACTCCGGCCTCCAGCCATTCCAGCACCAGCACAACGACAACCCCAATGACCAGCCCCATAAACGCGCCGGCCGCGACGTTGACCTTCGTCTTGGGGCGTAGAAGTGCGTAGGACGCCGGGTCGATCACCTCAGCGAAGACGCGGTCCTGCTTGTCCTGAAAGTCGTTCTTCTCCTTGCGCCATTGGACCAGAAGCTGCGCCCAGGTGTTGGCGATGTCATTAGCCAGGTCACCATTGGGATTATCCACGGTGATCTTGATCGCCATGATCGAATCGTCCGCCTCGATCTTGACGTCGTCCTTGAGATCGCCCGGGGCCATATAGAGGCCCAGGGCATCAATGACCATACTGGCGCGCTTCTCAGACAGCATCACGTTCGCGTAAGAGCGCAGAAGCTGCTTGGCCGACTGCGTCAGGCTCAAATCCGGACGCGCTAATTGAATCGAAACCTCCACGCTGGAGCGGTAAACTGGCGTCTGTAGGTTGCTGAAGACAAACGCGCTGGCGGCTGTCACCCCAATAGCCAACAGGATAATCCAGCCGCGCCGGCGAAGGATCTTGATATACTCCTGTATTTTCACCCACGTCCTCCTATGACTCCAAAACCCTCACGCTACAGACTCGAACACACATCTCTCAATATCTCCGCAGCGTCCGCGGAAACGTAAAATGAATCACCCATCATCGGTTCCGCGAAGATTGTACCATCGAAACGCGATGCAACAACCCATCATCGCCCCCTTAACCGAAGGCGTATCTCTCGACAGTGCGAACATTCATAGCCTACGTACTCCCGCCCGCACGTCCGGCAGACCCGCTTTTCTATCGACCGCCCCTCGTCCATCGACATTAAAATGAGGGTGACCTCCTCGTCCTTATGGCGGGCCAACCACACATCCAATTTCGTACTCCCGACCATCCACTCGCCGGTCTCCTCATCGCGATGCAGGGACCCCTGAGTAAAATGTCCATCTAACCGGGCCGCGGCCTGGGTCAGTTCACGAATGCTCGCCTTGCGATAGGCAGGCATAGCCAAATCTCCTTTGTCTGGCGCGCTTCTATTTCAAGCACACCTGTGAGACGCATCGTTCGAAAACAATCAAACCTCGATATCTCTAACTTAGACTCCTAACGCCGCTAAGATTGACGTATCATTGAGGCCGCAAAGCAGAGGCCTCCCTTTTCTCAAGCGAATCGACTTTAGGCTCACCATCGGGATGCAGACAGATCACGCCAGAGGATGACGAATGTCCTTAGGGGCAGGCCACCGCTCTCCCGGTAAAGATACCAGCGAGCGGTGTCAGGGCAATAGGGCGGGAACAGCCGCTGGCACGGGGGAACCTCGTGCTCTCTGCGCACAATAGCGACAAACCGCATCCCCTGCCATCCCTGCGAAGCCTCATCGGTCATCGTCGCGATCTCACCCGACGAAAACTGCTCGGGCGTCAATAGAATGCCTCGATAATCGGCCGGCCACGTTGCCAGAACGCGCAGCCGGTGGAAATCACGCAGAATCCAACGCAGCACAGCGGTGAGCTCGGGGTCGCGATCCAGGATCGCAACCTCCAATGCGTCCCGACGGGCCCCGCGCAGGATACCGATCTGGTCCAACTCGTGACGGAGCGCCCTCAAATGGAAGGACGAGGCTGCGGTCACCGCCGGCTCGTCGGGAGAAGTCGGTCGCACCCACGAGAGGCCGAGTGCGAAACTCACCTGAAGCAGAAAAAGGGCCGCCAGGCCCCCTGCCAACGCGCCGCGCCACAGCAAAGCCAGCGGCAACTGCGTCGCAAAGAGGAATGCGACCAGGAACTGCATCGCAACCAGGACGAACACGCCCATAATCATGAGAAAAGCCGGCTGCTCGCCGTATAGACCCACTTGGGTATGATGCGCCAGGCCCAGATAGACCGGGATCCAGAGGATCAGGGCCAATAATGTGTGAAGCCCCACCCAACGCAACCGATCCTCCGCGATGTCCCGCACGCCATCGCGGACGACCGCTCCCGCGACCCACGCCCACGGCACCACCACAGCGCCCAGGGCAGCGGGGTCCCTGCTTCCCCGGAGCGCAACCAGGGCCAGCGTAAACCCGCCCCAGATCGCCACGACCAGGGTTGCGTTCTGTCGTCGAGACAACGCCCAAGCGACACCCAGTATCGTTATCCCCAGAAGCGCCGGTTCGTAGAGGAACAGCAGACCGGGGCGGGCGCCGAGCTCGCGCGGGGTTCGCCACGCCTGGATCCAGGCCGCCGCAGGTTCCCCGATCCCGGCCCATCCCGTCCAACGCAGCCCCCCTGCCAATGCGATCAGGAGGGCCAGCCCCAATCCCCAGAGCGCCGGACGGACCCAAGCACGCCGATAGGCGGTGATCGAACGTCCCAGCGCAAGCACAGCGGCTGCCAGACCGGCGAGGAATAGGTCGAAGAAGATCGGGGCGCTCACCAGGCCCAACCCCAGACCCAGCGTAATACAGAGGTCCCGAATGCCATCCGCAAAGCGCCCCTCGGAGGAGCGCAGCGCAGCGGTAAAGAGCAACGCAGCCGCAAACAGACCGAGGGACGTACCGGACGCCCGGCGGGACGACCCCAGCACCAGCGGGGAGAAGACCAGCAACCCAGAGGCTGCCATCGCGCCGACCGTCCCCAGCCTTCCGCGCCAGGCCAGGGGCAGAAGCGCAAGTCCAATACCGGCGATCGCAGGGAGCAACCGCGCCGCAAACGTCTCCGCGCCCACCAGCAGAAAGAGCAGCGCCTGCCCGCTCAGCAGGGCCGGGCTCTCCGTTTGAGCGGGCCATCCCAGGCCCTTGACGGCATCAAGGGCCTGGAGCGCGTTCCGAGCCTCGTCCGGCGCCAACGGCGCCGTCCCCAGCCCGACCAGGCGCGAGGCGACCGCCACCAGCGTCACCACGGCGCCGATCCAGATCCACCTCGGGCTGCGACGAAGGTTCGGCACGCTAGAGACTCCGCCTCAGCGCGCCCAGCAGCTCGCGGATCTCGTCCTCCTGCGCGGCAATACTCTCGGCGAGTGCGATCTGCACCTGGGCCCGCATCAAATTGTTCCTGGGATAGCTGACTTTAAAATAGACGTCGCCCTCCAGGTAATCGGTGAAAAACCGCAGTGACATCTCAAAGGCCAGACACCACACCGCGTCATAGACAACCGCGTAGTCCGCGTCGGTGAAGAAGGCGTTCACCTCGGGGAGGTATCCGCGTAAGATCATCTCACAGAGGTCCAGGTCGAAGACCACGTCGTCGATCTCGTGCGTCTCCTCACCCAGGGGATTGCAACTCGAGCGGAGGCAATCCCCGATGTCGTATTGAACGAGTCCGGGCTTCACGGTATCCAGGTCCACAATACTGACCGCACGATCCGTCCGGGTGTCGATCATAATGTTGTCGATCTTGGGATCGCCGTGGATCGGGCGCACGCGTAAGTCGCCGCGATCCCGCGCCTCTTCCAAGGCCAATGCCCGCTCCCAGTGGGCTTCGAAGAAGTCGGCGCAGCGCTGCGCCCCCGGCTCGGACAGACGATCCGGCTCGGTCTTGAGCACCTCACGATAGTGGGCCAGGTAACCGGGTATGATATGGAAGCCCGGCAGGGTATCGTGTAACGTTTCGACGTCCATATCGCTGATAAGCTGTTGAAAGCGGCCCAGGGCATAGCCGGCCTCGCGCGCGTGTTGGGCGTCCCGCACCCTCGGATAAGAGCGGGCACCCTCGATAAACGTGAGCGCACGCCAGAAGTCACCGGTCTCGTCAATCACGTAATCCTGCCCCCCGCGCGTGGGAACGACCTGGGGAAGCTCCCAACGCCCATCCTCCTCCCCCCGTCCCGCCCGTTTGGCCGCGACGTGCTCGGAAAAGGCCCGCAGGTTCACCATAATGAGCTTGGGATAGGGAAAGACCCGTTGATTAATGCGCTGAAGGATGAAGCGACGGTGCAAACCGCCGTCCATCATCACGAGATAGGTATCGTTAATGTTACCGGATCCATAGGGTTTGATGCCCACGACCGTGCCGGACGCGGGTTGGAACTGCGCTGCAACGTTCAGAATGTCATCCACGGTTATCTAACCTCACACTTGACTAAAACCCATCAGAGATCGGGAACGGAAGGGATGCATAAGCCAAAGAATCCCCCATCATACCAGGTCGGGGGACTCTTCGCGCGCTATCCATCAGCCAGACGCCGTCTCACGCAAACAGACAATCAGGTTCTCGGCTTCTTGCGCCGCAATTATTTGCGCCGCAATTACTTGTTGCGCCGCTTCTGCCTTCGACGTATCTTTGCCCACGTATCCCGCAGCGAGATCGTGCGGTTCAGGATCATGCGCTCCCCGTCGCTGTCGGGATCGACGCAGTAGTAGCCCTTGCGCATAAACTGACAGCGGTATCCCACGTCTTTCTCGGCGAGTCCGGGCTCCGCCTTGACGCCGGAGAGCACGACCAGAGAATCGGGGTTCACGTTATCCAGGAAGGTCTCCCCGGCGTCCTCATCGACGTCCTCCGGATCCTCAACGTCGAAGAGTCGATCGTAAAGGCGCGCCTCGACATCCACAGCGTGAGGCGCCGACACCCAATGAAGCGTGCCGCGCACCTTGCGCCCGTCGGGCGCATCCCCGCCGCGGGTCTCCGGATCGTACGTGCAGTGAACTTCGACGACGTTCCCGTCCTCATCCTTGACCACGTCGCGATAGGTCACGAGGTACGCGGACATCAGACGGACTTCGCGACCGGGGGCCAGACGCCGGTACTTGGGCGGCGGCTCCTCCATGAAGTCCTCCCGCTCGATATAGACCTCGCGGCAGAAGGGGACCTCGCGGGTGCCGAAGCCCGAATTGTACGGGTGGTTCGGCATTTCGAGCCACTCCACCTCATCCTCCGGATAGTTGTCGATCACCATCTTGAGGGGCTCCAGTACGGCCATCACGCGCGGCGCGCGCTCGTTGAGATCCTCCCGGACCGCATGTTCGAACATCCCCACGTCAACCACGCTGTTCGCTGTGGAGATGCCAATACGGTCCATGAAATTCGCGATGGCCTCCGGCGTGACGCCCCGGCGGCGCAGACCGGCGATGGTGGGCATACGCGGATCATCCCACCCGTCGACGTATCCACCCTCAACCAGCTGGCGAAGCTTGCGTTTGCTCAAGACTGTATAGTTTATGAAGAGCCGCGCAAACTCGATCTGCCTCGGATGATAGATGTCCAACTGATCCAGGAACCAGTTGTAGAGCGGTCGGTGGTCCCGGTAGCCGAGATCGCAGAGGGAGTGGGTGATCCGCTCGATCGAATCCTCCAGCCCATGGGCCCAGTCGTACATCGGATAGATGCACCAATCGTCACCCTGACGGTGATGCGGCTCGTGCAGAATCCGGTACATCACCGGATCGCGCATATTGAGGTTCGGCGAGCTCATATCAATCTTGGCCCGCAGCACACGGGAGCCTTCCTCGAACTCCCCGGCCCGCATCCGTCGGAAGAGATCCAGGTTCTCCTCCACCGACCGATCGCGGTAGGGGCTGTTCTTTCCCGGCTCTGTCAGGGTCCCCCGATACTCACGAATCTCCTCGGCGCTCAGATCATCGACGTAAGCCTGCCCCTGTCGGATCAACTGCTCGGCCCACTCGTACATCTGCTCAAAGTAATCGGATGCGAAATAGACGGTGTCCCCAAAATCATGGCCCAACCACCGCACGTCCGCAACGATCCCATCGACGAACTCCTCTTCCTCCTTGACGGGATTGGTGTCGTCGAAACGCAGGTTGAACTTACCGCCGAAATCTTCCGCCACGCCGGCATCGATGGCCAGCGCCTTCGCGTGCCCGATGTGGAGATAGCCGTTGGGTTCCGGCGGAAACCGCGTGTGAACCCGTCCGCCGAACCGGCCGGACTTAATGTCCTCGACGACCGCGGTACGGATAAAATCCGTGGCTAACGCCTCAAGATCCTCTGTCGACTCAGGTGGTGATGATTCTGCGCGCTTAGCGTCACTCATAGCCCCTCGCTCCTTTGATAACGTGGCTTCTATCGTACCAAATTTGCGTACAAGATCAACCGATCAGGGCAAAGCGATCCCGTCCACTCGGTAAATTGTGACGCCCTGGCTCTCATAAGCCACGGGAAACATCCCCCTGAACTTCTGCAGGCCGGGCTCAGGATATCGTTGGCGCTCCACCAGCCCGACGTAGAGGTACGTCACGTGATAGCGGTCCAGGATGGCGCGCGCCGCCGCCGGATCGAGGGATGCGTACAGCGCTTGCAGATCCGCCTCCCGGCGCGCCTGCACCTCGTAATTGCCGCGCCACTGCAGCTCGTGACCGGCCCATCCCAACACCGTCGGCAGTCCGGTCAATGCGGAGACGCGGCCTTCATAAACATACGCGGCGTGTTGATCCCCGGGCGCCTCCACGATCACCGGCGCGCCCTCGACGTTCTGCTGCAGCCAGGCGACCGCGGCAGCGTCCTCCGGGTGCACCGTCGCCATCCAGGCTGCGCCGTCGAGGGTCCATGGCACGCCCTGCTCCCGGGCGCGGGCAGGTACGGCCAATCCGGTGTAGAGCAGCCCAACCGCGATAAAAAGGGCTGATGCAGCCAGGCTCGCGAGTACAGGCCATTCCCCACACTCACGCAGCCGATCGATCCACCGCCCCACCATCCATGCCCCAGCCAGGCTCCAGAGCACCCAGGCCTGGAAATAGAACTTGAAAATCGTGTTCATCCGGGTCATGAAGACGTCTTTCAGATAGACAAACTCCGGTGCCAGGGTCAGCAGCAATCCGACCCCCACCATCAACAGCGGGAATCCCCGCGCATCCAACGGCGCATCCCGCTCCCCATCGTCCCGGGCGAGCACCGCAAGCACGGCAGCACTGACGCCGACCGCCAGCGCGATTGACACCCACGGGTTCCTCAGGCGTCGCAGCGCAGCGCCGGTCGCGACCTCGGGCGCCAGCGCGTATCCCTGCACCGATTCCCCGGTGAGGATCATTCGGATATAGGGATACGCGGCGACGGACCCCACGAGGAGGCTCAGGACTGCGATCGCGAGAACGAGGGCCACCCCGCCCCCGAGGACGTGAAGCGGGTTAAGCCGGGCCCGCCGGGCGGCCCCGATCAACAGACCGACCACGGGCACGAGAAGCGGGAGGAACATGACGACAAACTGCTGCCATCGGGTCGCATTGAAGACGTTGGGCAGCACCCCACCGGCCTGCGAGCGAAGGCCCAACCAGAACGGCAGATAGAGCGCGATACTCAAAACGCCCAGGACGAGCCCGTCTCCAATCATACCCGCGATGGAGGCGGCAAACGGCTGCAGACCCCGCTCACCCACGAGGTAACGCCCCAGGACCACCGCCCCTACGATCAAAAACCAGTAGATGGGAAGATCCCAGGTATTGAGAAACCCCAACGCCCCCAGGAGCACAGCCGGTCCCACGAGACGCTCCCACAACGACTGCACGCGTCGAGCACGGCTCTCCGGAACCGTCCGACTGACGGTTCGGGCGCGGCGATAAAGCTCGTAGGCCAGGACGACGGTCAACACGACAAACGGCAGCGCCAGAAGATGGGGATGCATATCGCCCAACAGGAAGCTGAACGCCGGAAACTCGTCAATGATGTCCTGGGGATCTCCCCAGGGTGTCATATCCTGGAGCGTCCGAGAGGCCTGCCACCACCAGAAGAAACGCTGGGGCTGCCAAGTATAGGGAGGGACCGGCGGCTTATCGAGGTTCCTGATCCCCATCCACGACCAGAACCGGGGGGAGAAGAGCCCCCGCGCGTGGAACACCTCCAACAGTCCCTCGCCGTTGCCGGTCACGAGCATCATCAGGGGCGCGAGCAGCGCCTGCAGCAGCCCCCGGCCTCCCAAAAGATCGTAGACGAGCCCATATCCCCCCACCGCGGTCAGCGCAAACCAGCCGGCATTGCTCAGATTGAACGCAATCGACGCCGGAATCGCTGACATACGGGTGAGGATCCCCATCAGCAGATAACCCAGATAGTAGTACGATATCGCAAACCCGGAGAGCCAGGGGTCGTGAGGCGGCATATCAGGGGTGCGAAGGACCGCGTTGAGAAACGCGATCTCCATCCACTTCTCGCCGCCGGCGGTCTGCAGCATCGGTTGTGAGGCGCGCACGAGCGCCCAGATTACGAACGCCAACACGAAGAGAAGCTCCACCGCCAGGATGAAGGGCCATCGGGATCGCCACCAGCGACCGGCTTCCCGCCAGCGCCCGCGCATCAACCAGAGGCCGAAACCCAGAACGACCAGTGCGGCGGTCACAATGGCGCCCGCCGTATTGCGCCACAGACGCAGGCTGCCTCCCCACCAGAAGACCACCCCGGTGAACAGGACACCCAGGGCTTTCGCTGCAGCGTAACCGCGCGAGGGCAGATGCCGCAACCACGCAAACGCCAGCGGCCACCCGATCAGCGCGAACGCCTGGAGGGTCACGTACCATACACCTATCGATTCCACCATGCGGCTACCCTACCCTCTCCCCTTTCAGAAAAAGCCCCCCTGCTTCACTCAACCGTGACCCACGGCTCGACGTCCGCGTAGATGCCGGGGCCGATGCCGGGCACGTCCAACAGGGCGCGGGTTGACGTGAACGGGCCGTGGGCCTCGCGATAGGCGACGATCTCCGCCGCACGGGTCTCGCCGATAGAAGGGAGGCGATCCAATTCCGCGACCGACGCGCTGTTGATATCGATCAGCCCGGGCGACTCCGAGGACACCGCCCCCTCAGCAGAGGAACCGGGGCGATCCGCCGTTCCGGGCACTAGTACGTGATCGTGATCGCGCACCAGCGCTGCCAGGTTTACACCGTTCACGTCCGCGGTCGGTAGGGCACCGCCCGCCGCATCGATCGCATCCGCGACCAGGCTCCCCGAGGACAGCGTCACCACCTGCGGCTGTGCGACCGCCCCACTGACGTAGACGTGAATCAATCGCGGCGTCACCGTCGGCGGCATCGTCAGGACAACCCCGATCTGCTCCCCAACCGGTGTCATCCACGCGTCCGGCGGCGTCAGTGTTCCGGAGCGCGGAGCGCCCCCATCAAAACCGAGCGATCCGATGATCCCACCGACCAATAAGCTTGAAAGCGCCGTCGCGATCAGGGCGCGGCGATATCGAGCGTGCAGCCGCGTCCATCGATCCTCCCCATCCACGCCGTTCGTACCCTCAACCATCGGGACCCTCGCCCCTCCACCGTGAACTCAGCCTGTGGATCTGGTTATGAATAACTCAAGCGTTTCTGCGTTTCCACGACCCACTTACAGGCGCAAGTCTAGCACGAAAAAGGCGGGCGCCAAACAGGGACAGAGGATCGTCGTGCGGCAACGCGCCGACCGCTAACCGCGGTCGGCGAGGACCCGGGATGCCCGGGAGAGGGTGAAAGTGAAGGTGGTGCCCGATTCGGAGGTCTGCGAGACCCAAATACGCTCCCCGTGGGCCTCCATCACCATGCGACAGAAGGCCAGACCCAGCCCGCTGCCGGTGTGCTCCTGCTGTCCGGTCACGAACTTCTGGAAGAGGTGTTCCCGGATCTCCTTCGGAATACCCGTGCCGGTATCACGCACCGAGACCCACAGCTTATCGGGGGCATCCGGTTCGGCATAAGCCTCAACCTGAACGCGTCCCTTGGATGGGGTGAACTTTACCGCGTTGGCGACCAGGTTTTGAATCACGCGCTCGACGAGAGCCCTGTCCCCCCAGGCCAGCGGGAGGTCGTCATCGATGGACACGTCATACGTTAAATCCCGCTCTTCGACCAGGGCCGACAACATCATCGAGACCTCGGCGACGAGAGCGTCGACCTCAAAAGCCGTGAGATCGAGCGGCATACGACCGCTCTCCAGCCGGCTGATGTCCAGAATCGAATTGACGAGCTTGAGCATGCGCCCGGAGCTGCTGATCGCGATCTCCAAAATCCGCTGATAGCGCGCCGGAAGCAGGTCGGCGGCGTGGCTCCTTAGGAGCTTGAGCGAGGAGGAGATGCCGGTCAAGGGGTTGCGAAGATCGTGGACCATCGTGTGGGTGAGATCCTCCCGGAACTGCTCCAGGAGCCGCTCGTCCGTCACGTTCCGTAGCACACAGAGCCGCCCCATGGCCTGAGTATCGCCCTGAACCGGGAGATTGATCCAGCGAACGATCCGCAGCCCGATCGTGAACTCCCCTTCGCCCGGTGAATCATCGCCGGATTTGACGCGCGCCATCTCAGCCACGATCTCATCGACGGTCTCTGCTGCATACTCACCCAACGCATCCAGCACGTCCGATAGCGACCGCTGCTGCCAATCCTCCGGCGAACCGGAGAGCGCCAAAAATTGCAGCGCCGGTCGGTTGATGACCAGGATGCGCAGCGCCTCGCTCAACAGCACAATTCCATCCCGGCTCGATTGGACCAGGGCATGCAATCGCCTGCGCTCCTCGCGCACAGCCTGGAAAAGCTCCGCGTTTTGGATAGCGGAGACAATCTGACCGGCAATCGCCATCATCATATCGGTGTCCTCTTGAGAGAACCCCGGTTGATCCGGTCGATTGGTCGCGATCAGAACCCCGGTGGGCTCACTGTGGAGAAAAAGCGGCACCATCGCGGTCGCGCCGATGGGATCGCCCCGCCCCCAGCAGACGTTTCGATCGAGATCCTCTATATCGGATCGGGTGAAGAGCGCCGGGACGCCCCGCCGTATGACGTCACCGATAAGACCGTGGATACACGCCTCAAAGGTCGGCGGTTTCAAACGCCGATACCCCGAGCCCCCCGCCGCAAAACCGGCGAGCGCCTCGGCCTCCATATCGAGCATAATCAACACCGTGTGGTGCGCGTGGAGGGCGCCCGCGAGGGTGTTCATCGCCTCTTGCAGGATTTCATCGAACTGGTACGGCCCGATCAACGAACGCCCAATCCGATAGAGCGTCTCCGTTTTCCGCACCGTCGTCCAAAGGTGATCCTCCACCCGCTGGCGTTCCCGAACTTCCTCCTGAAGCGTCGTGTGGAGCCTGGCATTCTGCCACGCCAGGGTCAGCGCATCCCCCAGAGACTCCGCCAACAGCCGATCTCCGGCGCCAAACGCCTCCGTCTGCGATCCAAAGACCGCCAGAAGCGCCTGCGACCGCTCTCCCAGCTTGATAGGGGCAAAGAGTGCGCTGGAGATTCTCGCAACGCCCGGTACGACCGGAGCGGCTTCCTGGCAAGCAGGCTCGTAACATGGAGAGGCCGATGCCCAGACACGTCCAATCACACCCTCCTGGCAGGAGATCCGGGCGTTGACCTCAGGCACCAAGGACCCCGCCGTCGCCGACACACAGAGCCAGTCACCGCCATCACACGCTTGCAGCACGGCGACTCCAGGCCATTCGGTCAGCCGGGCAATATCCCTTACCACCTGCGACATCACGGAGTCGGACAGCCGACTGCCCTTCAAAACGTGAAGCACCTCTTGAAGGACGGAAAGATGTGAACTCATGCCAACGTCTCCATCGGTGAAACAGCTTGACATTCCGCCCCTATTGTAACACAAAGGAATGATAGTCACAATGCAATCTATTTATCTTGCATCAAAGTGGTATAGGGTTTGCCCTTCAACAGCGGACAGAGATGAACGCAGGGCACAAATTCGGCAGGCTAAACCCGGATCGCAAAACCGTCCGGGGCATTTTTTGTCACGAGCACGGAAGGACTCTATCAAGGCCCGAATGGGCCGACCGTCCGCCTTGGCGGGCGGAGATAGGCGTTGACGTAGGTCGACGCTCGGTGCGCAGCCCCTCGGATAGGGACTTCAGTCCCGCGTCTGGGCTGGAGAAAATCTAAAGAACCAGGCCCAGCCCGATGCGTCCTCGTTGAACGTCGATACTGAGCACTTCCACCTCGACGACGTCCCCCACCGCCACCCGCTCGTGCGGATCACGCACAAATCCGGGGCCCATCTGGCTGATATGGATCAAGCCGTTGCGCTTGACGCCGATGTCCACGAAGGCGCCAAAATCCACCACGTTGCGGATCGTACCCTTCAACCGCATACCCTCCGCAAGATCCTCGATGGTCAGCACGTCACTCCGCAGCACTGGGCCCTCGAGTGCATCCCGCGGATCGCGACCCGGGCTGGCGAGCGCAGCGAGAATATCCTCCAGCGTGGGAGGTCCTACCTCCAACTCCGCCGCCAGGCGATCGATCGCATCCCCACGGCGGAGGTCGCGAAGGGCCTGGAGCAGTTCGGGATCCCCCAACGAGCGCCCAAGCCGGCTCAGTACCGCCTTCGCCACCTCGTAACTCTCCGGGTGGATGGGGGTATTGTCCAGGGGCTCGGGACCGTCCGGGATACGGAGGAATCCAGCCGCCTGCTGGAACGTCTTCGGCCCCACCCCAGAGACATCCCGCAACTCGTGCAGCGCCGCGAACGACCCGTGCTCATCACGGTGGGTGACAATGGCCTCGGCCAGCTTCGGGCCGATCCCCGAGATATACTGCAACAGCGCCGGCGAGGCGGTATTCAGATCCGCACCGACCCTGTTGACCGTCGATTCGACGACGGTGTCCAGGGCCTCGGCCAACGCGGTCTGATTCACATCATGCTGGTAGAGCCCAACACCGATCGCCTGCGGATCGATCTTGACCAATTCAGCCAGCGGATCCTGAAGACGGCGCGCGATCGAGACGGCCCCACGCAGGGAGACATCGAGGTCCGGAAGCTCTGCCCGTGCCAGGGGCGACGCCGAGTAGACCGACGCCCCCGCCTCGCTGACAATCGTGTACCGGACGTCCAGCCCTTCTCCGATCGTCTCAGCGACCCATGCCTCCGTCTCGCGACTCGCCGTGCCGTTCCCAATCGCGATCACATCCATACCGTACTGGTCGACCAGATCCTTGAGCGTTTGCTTGGCCTGGCGGACGTCCCGGCTCGGGTAGACCGTGCCGGCAGCCAACACCCGACCGGTAGCGTCCACCAGGGCGACCTTACATCCGGTCCGATAGCCCGGATCGATGCCGATCACCCGACGATCCCGCAGCGGGGGCTGCAGGAGCAGCGAGCTCAAGTTCTCGGCAAAGACATCGATCGCATGGGCATCCGCCTTCTCGGTCAGCGCGCTGCGCACCTCCCGCACCATCGCGGGGAAGAGCAGCCGATTATAACCATCCCGCCGGGCTTCGAGCAGATCGTTTGCCAACGGGCTGCCGAGGTCGTGCGGGTAGCGCTGCGCCAGCACCCCCATCGCCTCCGAATCGGGCATCTCGATCTTGAGGTCCAGGATACCCTCCCGCTCGCCACGGTTGAGCGCCAGGATCTGGTGGGGACGGAGGGTGCGGAAATCACCGTAGTAATGGTAATAGAGTTGATAGGTTCCCTTCGGATCTCGGCTCTCGTCGGTCACGGAGACGGCGAGCGTGCCGTGACGTTGGAGCAGATCGCGCAAGGTCCTGCGCACGTCGGGATCGTCCGCGATCACCTCCGCTACAATGTCGCGGGCGCCCTCGTAGGCCTCGGCGACAGTCGGGACCTCTTCGGAGAGAAACTCAGCGACCAGCGCCTGCCGATCCACGTCGAGAGGTTGGGCCAGGATTCGCTCTGCCACGGGTGCAAGTCCCTTATCCCGGGCCGCTGTGGCACGCGTCTGCCGCTTGGGCCTATACGGACGGTAGAGATCCTCCAACCGCTGCAGCGTGTCCGCGGCCCGCACCTCGGCATCGAGCTCGGGAGTCAGGACGCCCTGGTCCTCCAGAGTATTGAGGATCGACTCGCGCCGCGACTCCATCTTGCGGCGGTAACCCAGCCGCTCGGCCACCTGACGGAGCTGCTCCTCGTCGAGCGAGCCGGTCAACTCCTTACGGTATCGCGCCACAAAAGGGATCGTGTTACCTTCATCAAAGAGGCGCACCGCCGACCGGACCCGTGGGACTTCCAGGTCGAGATCGGCCGCAATCGCAATCGTGATCCGAGTCTGATCCATAACCTTCCTCGTCTAGACGTAACGCCGGCGCAAAACGCCAATACGGATACTGAACATCAGCACACAACTCCGGTCCAATCCCCTCAGAGATCTGCGTAAGACACCCAATAGGCTACCCCAACCTTCTCACAGGTCAAATGCCGGGTGGGCAAACCTGTAACTCAATCGAAATACTAGACGCGCACGCTTGTAGTACACTGGGGTTATGCTGATCGAGACGCACGCATTTACTGCGCACGCATTTGCTGAATGTCAGATCTTTAGGTATAATATCAGTTATGATCTGATCATGAATAACTAAAGCGCTTCTGCGTTATCATGGAAAAGTTTAGTGATTTGTGTCCGGATCTACAACTACTCAGAAGCGTTCGGTAGTAAGACTTAGCCATAGGAGCTGACAATGCCAAGTCAAAATGGTCGCTATCTGCACACGGCCTCGTCGTGCCAAATCGGACCGGTATCCCTCCCTAACCGCGTGGTCTTCCCAGCCTGGCAGGTCAACTATGCCAACCAGGACGGCACCATCACCGATAAACTGATCAAGTTCTATTCGGACTTGGCTGAGGGTGGATGCGGTCTGGTTATCGTCGGTAATGTGTCGGTCACCGCAGACAGCATTCCCTTCGACCGCATCATTCGGGCCGACAGCAATGCGTACCTAGACGGCCTGACCGAGCTGTTCTCGACCATCAAAGCGGCGGGCGCCGTCGCAGGCATCCAGCTCACTCATTTCGGGCGCCAGTCCTCCAGTTCGGTCGCCGGCAACACCCTCATCGCCCCCAGTGAGATTCCGTGCCCCGTGATGTCCCAACTCGATCCCAACTACGAACTGCGGGCGATGACCCTGGAGGACATCGAGCGGGTGAAGCAGGGATATATCGAGACCGCCGCACGATGCGCCGAGGCGGGAGCGGAGGTCATCGAAGTCCACGCCGGTCACGGCTACCTGTTGAACGAGTTCTTATCCCCGTTCTCCAATAAGCGGGAGGATGCGTACGGCGGCAGCCCCGAAAATCGCGCCCGTCTGACCGTTGAGATTCTCTCCGGGATCCGCGAGCGGTTGGGCGATCAGGTCGCCGTCAGCGTGCGGATCAGCGGTGATGAGTTCGTCGAGGGCGGCCTGCGTCCGGCGGATTACGAAGCCATCGTCCCCCTCTTCGAGGAGGCTGGCATGGATATGCTGAACGTCTCCGCGGGCGTCTACGCCTCGATGGAACGGGTCGTCCCGCCCCCGTCTTTAGGCGAGACGCCGCACGTCTATCTGGCCGAAACGATCAAAGCGTTCACCCGTGTACCGGTCTGCGCCGTCGGCGCAATTTTCTCCATCGCGACAGTCGAAGAGATTCTGACCAGCGCCCAGGCCGACCTCTGCGCGATGGGCCGCGCCCAGATGGCCGACCCGACCATCGTGCGCAAATCCTTTGACGGACAGGAAGATGAGATCACCCGGTGTATGAAATGCAACGCCTGCACCTTCTGGACGACGGGCGATCCGTACGCCTACTGTATGGCCAACCCCGACTACCAACCCGATTGAACGAGGGGATGCGAAGGGAATACGGGGAAACGGGAGCCACATCAAGGAATAGCTCCCGTTCTTGTTCATCTCATTGATTTCGAAGCGTCAGTGGCAGGAAAACACTGAGCACGTACTCATCCGCACCGAGATCCGGGGCGCCGACCCGCCAATCGCCGGAGAAGTCCCTTGAGACCGCACTGGGCACCCCACGCCCGATGGCTGCAGATTTGGCGCCGATCGTGAACCCCTCAAAGACAAAATCTGGGTTACCTGTGTAGGCGTTGGTCACTGTGATAGTGCCACCGCCTCCCGTGTTCTGCTGGTTCCCGTTCCACAAGACGCCGTTGAGCACGGCGGTATTCACGGGGGAGGCCGTGGATATCGCAACCGTATGGCTCACAGCCAGAGTATTGGTCATATGGACAGTACTGGGTGACGCTAAGGTATCAAACCCCACGTAGACGGCTGAATTGTGGTATCCGTCGAGCGTTAAAGACGTGTGCCACAGGCGAGCAACGCTCCCTCCAGTATCGAGAGCGCTCCCATAATAGGTCGCTCCATTTTCGAAGAAGATTGTGTTCGTCATCCAGGCACGCGTTCGGATCAAATCGATGCCCCCGCCCGTGCCGGCGCCGTTCTTGTTGAAGTGAGTATCCCGCACGTGCACGTCAGCGTTCCGAACGAACAAACCCCCCCCGCTTTGCCCCGCCTGATTAAGGTTAAACTCACTCTCTTCGATGCGAAGCGTCCCGAACTCATGAAAAACGGCGCCGCCCGTTGCGTTACTAGCCGGGGCTTGATTGCCCGTGATCGCCACATCAATGAGTTTGAGCATCCCGCCATAGCCCAAGATGGCTCCGCCATCTTGGGTGAGGCCGCCCCCGGCTGTCGCATTCCCGCCACCTAGCCCGAACCCATTGAGGACCACGGTGATAGGCGCTGAGCCGCCGATATAGAAGAGCCGTCCTTTGCCATTCGCGCGCATCAGAGTCCCGTCATCCCGAGCTGTGAAGGCGTTGTTGTAATCAGCGATCAAGCTCAAGGGCTTGGAAATATAAACGGCCTGCGTCATACCATTGCGCGTGTGCACATCCGTATAGATGCCCCCGGCAACCAACACGCGATCCCCGGAATTGGCTGCATCCACGGCAAATTGGATCGTACGACAAGGACTTGCGGCCACCGTGCAGCTGCCACTGTCCGTACCAGTCTTGCTGACATAGCGATCTGTTGCCGCCAGTTCTACATCGCCATCGGTCTCGGCGGCGTTTAGCATCGGGGCGCTTATCCCCAACCACACCGCCAACAAAACACCAGCGAGCACAAAAGCGAGCAAAAAGCGTCGATTACAAACAGGCGCACAGTGGGTCATAGGTGGTTTCCTTCCGGTCTGATCAGTGATTATACGCGGGGTCTGTGCAGACCTCTAGCTCCGCATAATCACTGAAGCTGGATCGTAAATATCAGCAGTCATCGCCATAGATGAGACTGGGATCCGTCGTAAGGACCAAATCCACTCCATACACTTTATAGCAGAAGCTGGGTCCCGTTGCCTACGGGATGAGTTGGTATTTCCTTTGAATTACGTTGGTTAGCGTTCCCCCCTCTCTCGAAGTCCCACTTTTTCTTCTACTGATCCGGACACGAAACACTAAAGCTTTTCATAAGTGCCATGGCAACGCAGAAAAGCTTTAGTTATTTATGACCAGATCCATAAGCACCCGATCCAATTCTATAAATCGTTAATTTCATCCACCATTCTATGGTACAATACAGTCATCACTGAAGGGAGACACAGCGTGGACACGATAACACGAAGCATACGCAAAGTGCTAAGGAGCAAGCCGACGCGAGAGGGAGCCGGGGTTCATCTCAAGCGCGTGTTCGGATTTAGCGAAGCTCCGACGTTCGACCCCTTCCTGCTCCTCGATGATTTCCGCTCGGACGACCCATCCCACTATGCCCAGGGGTTCCCCTGGCATCCACATCGGGGAATCGAAACCATCACCTACGTGCTGGCTGGCGAAGTCGAGCACGGAGATAGTATGGGTCATAAGGGCGTCATCGGGCCGGGCGACGTCCAGTGGATGACCGCCGGCAGCGGCATCATCCACCAGGAGATGCCCAAAGGGGATTCAGACGGACGCATGTACGGATTCCAACTGTGGGCCAACCTTCCGGCCCGGCAGAAGATGATGGATCCGCGCTATCGAGGTATCACAAGCGACGAGATCCCGGAGGTCGCATTCGAGGGCGGGACGGTCGTTAAAGTCATCGCCGGCGAAGTGTCGGGCATCAAAGGTCCGGTGCAGGATGTCGTCATTGATCCAGAGTACCTGGACGTGAGGGTCCCCGCAAACACCACGTTCAGATACCCCACGGACCGGGGCCATACGGTCTTCGCCTACGTCATCGATGGGCAGGGATACTTCTGCAACGAGACGGATCCGTTCACCTATGAGATGGAGGGGAGCAACTACTTCGACATTCAGCGCGAATCCGCCGTCGGCAACGGCACGCTCGTTCTCTTCGACGAGGGTGACGAGATCTCCGTCTCTACCGAGAGCGAGCTCGTGAGGTTCCTGTTGATCTCCGGCAAACCGATCGCGGAGCCGGTTGCCTGGTACGGACCGATCGTGATGAACACCCAGGAGGAGTTGCGCACCGCGTTCGAGGAGTACAGGGCGGGAACCTTCATCAAGTCCAGGGGTTAGCCACAAGGATTGGACACACAAAATCCACCGAGTCAACAAGGACATTCGGTGAAGATCGCCTTCACATGATCTCTGCCGCCCGTCGCCCCAAGGCGACCGCGTAGTTAGTCCCCCGATCCCACGGATAGACCTGGCTCATATTCGCCATATAGAGGTTGCCAATCGGCGTAGGGATCGGCGGAATGCGCTCCGAGTGATCCACAAAGGGCACCGGCTGCGCGTACTGCTCCGTGAACTTCCAACTGGCCCGGATCCACGAACGGTCGAAGTCCGGATTGATCCGCTTGATGCCCTCGACGTAGACCTCGAGCAGGGCCTCGGGCTCCATCTCAAAGTAGGGATGGTCGGGCCGGAGATAGTCGCCGCAGTAGACGATGGTATCCCCACCGTAGTGCTCGGCGTCCATATAGTTGGTATGCTCCACGAAGGCCAGGAAGGGGAAGCCCTCGCGCTTTGGAATATTGATCCAGTAATGGGTGTCGGTCACCGGCTGTTTGAGGGCGAGCACCATTACCACGGCGCCCATCGACGCCAGCGAGGCAAGATCCTCGGTGTACGATTCAGGGAGCGTCGGGGTCCGGGCTCGCAGCATATGGGGTGAACAGGTCGCCAGCACCCGGTCGTGAATCTGATCCCCGGCCCGCAGCTCGAGGCGAATCCGCCCATCCGCCTCCGGATGGATACCCCGCACGTGATGGCGAAGTAGAATCCGCCCGCCGACCCTGCGCACCGTGTCGGCAAGGCGATCCAGGAACCGCTGGAAACCGCCCTCGAAATACCCCAGGCGCGGGGTGCGCTTGGCCAGCCGCGCCCAGAACCACGCCAGGTTCACGAGTTTGTAGTAATTCCCGAACTTGCCCTCCAGCAGGGGCTGCCAGAGAATCTCGTAGCCTCGGGGGCCCAGGGCCCTGGAGAGCCAACGGTGGGCCGTGACCCGCTCGAAGGGCTTCCAGAACGGATTATAGCGCAGGAAAGCGGCAACCACACCAAAGCGGAGACGGTCGATCAGCGGCAGGGGCTCGAACTGCAGGACGCGCATCGGGCTGTCCAGGGGATAGATCTTCCCCTCATAATAAATGGAGGTCACGGGCCGGCGGAAGATCAGGAGATCCTCGGCCCCGATCTCTTCGGCGAGCTCGATGATATCTCGGTCGCTGGCGAAAATGTGGTGGTAGAAACGCTCCAACGACCAGTCCCAGCGCGGATCCTTGAACCCGGCTGCCAGCCCACCCACGTAAGGCCGGGCCTCGTAGACCGTCACCTGATGTCCGTTGCGGGCGAGGTCGTAGGCTGCGGTGAGGCCGGTCACGCCGGCTCCGACGATGCCGATGTCCATGAATGGGTCTCCTTCTCAGAAAATGGATGATAGACTCGGAGGTCCACCTGATTCAACCCGTCCTATCATATCCTGTGACGGGGTTATGCGGTGTCGGTCACAACCTCGCCGACCAGCGACCAGGGACCGGCCCACGTGATCCTGACCCGGGCTATCTTGCCCAGCCAATCGTCGTCGGAAGGGAAGAAGACCAGGCGGTCGCGGCGGGTGCGCCCGTACCACCGCTCCCGGCGCGCGTGCCTTCCCTCGACCAGGATCTCAACCTCCTGATCCAAGTACCGGGCGTTCCGCCGGGTGAGAATCTCCTCCTGGAGGTCGTCAAGACGCCTGCGGCGGCGCTCTTTCTCCTCGTAGGAGAGTGTATCCTCAAAGTTGCGCGTGGCGACCGTCAGAGGGCGGGAGGAGTAACGGGCGATATGCGCCTTATCCAGCGTTAGCTCCTCGAGAAGCTCGTAGGTATGCTCGAACTGCACCTGCGTCTCGCCGGGGAATCCCACGATAACGTCGGTGGCGATGGAGACACCGGGAATGATCTCCCGGATGCGTTGGATCAGGCGACGGTAGTCGTCAACCGTGTAGCCCCGGCGCATCCGCGCCAGCACCTCGTCGTCGCCCGACTGGACGGGCACCTCGATGTGCGGGCAGACCTTGGGAAGCGCTGCGACTGCGTGCAGAAGATCGTCCTTCATCCAATTTGGATGGCTGGTCAGGAACCGGATCCGCTCGAATCCCTCGATCTCGTGAACCTGACGCAGCAGCGTCACCAGCGGGGTCTCCTCGGCCCCGGCAAACTCGGGAAGGTCGTAGCCGTATCGGTCGACGATCTGGCCCAGCAGGGTGATCTCGCGCACGCCCTGTGCCGCCATCTCCCGCGCCTCGGCGAGGATCGCGTCCATCGGACGGCTGCGCTCGGCGCCGCGCCGGTAGGGAATCACACAGTAGGTGCATGCGTGCGAGCATCCCAGCACGATCGGGAGATAGGCGCTGACCACCTGACCCGCTTCCGAGGCGGGAAGCAGCACATCCGGCGGGCCCAACATAAGACGGCGCGATTCAGCATCCGCGACCAGCGTTTGCGCCTCGTCCAGGTTCCCGCGCGCCGCCAGATACGACCAGACCGCAGCCGGGTCCGAGGGCGCGACAAAGAGATCCACCCAGGGGAAGCGCGCCTTCAACGGTGCGGCGTCCTTCGTTCCCACCATGCACCCCATCAGCACCAGCACGCTGTCGGGGTTCCGATCCTTGAACCGTTTGAGGTGGTTCAGGCGGCCCACCGCCTTGTCCTCAGGCTGCTGCCGCACCACACAGGTATTGAGGATCACCACGTCAGCGTCCTCCGCACGCTCAGCCGGCGTGTAGCCCAACCGCTCGAGCCCGGCAGCCGCACGCTGCGAATCCGCCACGTTCATCTGACATCCGATGGTCCAAATATTATATTTCATCTCTATTTCTATCACAATCTTTTAGTTAAATCCTAACGCATTGTACCGAGAATGGGGTCTTCGTCAAGACTTAGGATCCCGAATTATGGGATGTTCTCTTGCGGGGAACTTCGAGCCTTCACAACTTTCCGCGAGCGTTTACGCTACCGCCGCTCCCACTCCTTCGTGGCCTGCCGGATCAAGGTGCGGATCTCCGGGGTAGGAATCTCGCTCAACTCGTGGTAGATCTTGCCATCGACCGCAAACCCAATCCCGCCGGACGGCGTATTGATGAGCCCGATCGAATGCCCGACCACATCGGGTGAGGATTTCACCATCTCGTCGAGAATATCGCCGATCTCCTCGGCGAGATTGATCGCCGGCATCCTGCCCGCCTGCGACGACACTCGCCCATAGCGCTCGCGGCGCTCCACATCCGGCGTTCGGGGCGGGGGAGGCGGACCCTCGGCGGCCCGCCCCCCCGCCCGGTTCGCGATCGAGGCTCTATCGGGATCCGCATCCGCCGCAACTCCAGGACGATCCGCAGGTTCCGCACTCTGGGAAGACGCGCCCCCCTTGGCAAAGGTGAAAAGGAACCGTAACGCCGCGATCAGTTCCTCCCTCTCCTCCGGTTCGGTGACGGCAGCCATCCGGCGCACGCGCTGTCCGTTGACGTACAATTCCCAATCTCCAAATTTGGAACGTCGCATGACGAGCAGGGGAACGTCCTCCGCCACTTCTACGACCGGCGGAGGAGCCGGCTGTCCTCCCACCGCCGGCGCACCCTTGTTGGATCGAGTCAGCATCCAGACAAGCCACACGATCACACCCACAATGCCGATACCTACAAGGATCAGAAACGGCAGCAAGAGGGAAGCCCATCCCCCTTCGGTTTCCACAATCATCTTAACCTCCTCAGCATCACGCCAATCTGTCAGCCACGACGATCGAACGCCAGGTCCCCAACAAACCCCTATACCCTACAGATGAAAGAGCGGAGACCTACAAGGGTGCCACGCGCTCCGCCCCGAGCCGGTCCTTTCAGGCCCTACACTTGTAGATGCCGACCAGATGCACCTTCCAGGATGCCGGAATCAGCGCGTCCAGACCCACCGCCAACCAGAACGTGAAACGGTTCCAGGCCATATAGGACGGATCGTCCACGAAAGCCACCTCGCACAGGCGCAGCCCGGCGTTCGCCGCCAGCGCCTCAATCTGATTGAACGTATTCGCACGGTAGACGACCGGAAACGTATCCTGCGGCGCCCGCCTATAGGTCCGGCTTACAAGCTGCTCCTGAAGCCGCGTCAGGCCGGCCGCATACCGGCTCAGACGCGGGATCGGATGCTTACCGTTGGGCGTCAGGAAGATAAGTCGCCCGTCGGGCCGCAGGACGCGCGCGACCTCGTCAAACGTCCGCGCAGGGTCGGGCAGGTGTTCGAAGACCCACGACGAGACCACCAGGTCGAACGTCCGATCCGCGAACGGGAGACGATGCGCGGCCCCCTGACCTCTCGGGAGCGCGGTCACCCGGTGAGCTTCGAGCGATGCCCGGTCCGGGTCGATCCCCACCCAGGTGCCGCGCGTACCCAGGCGCTCCACAATCCCGCCCCGCCCGCAACCGAGATCCAACACAGCGATCTCCCGCGTCAGGGCCTGGGACACCCACCGTTCGTAGAGGGCGGTCGCCGGCACCCAGCCGGGCTTGAGAGCTGCGTATTGACGTCGATAGGTCTCCAGCCGATCCTGTCCGCTCATATCGACTATTGTAGTATAGCCGGGCCAGTTTCCAAACGCCCCACACCCTCCTATACTTGACTTGCGCCCGACGACCGAGATGCTAAGATAGCGGAGCGAGGATCGTGCGACGACCCAGCCCATATGCCGAAACGGAATGATGCCCTTCACGGCAACCCCGAGGTCGAGGCATACGTCGCTCCGTCGCAAGGTTCCGGAACCAACGGTCAACGTACGACTCACACTCCAAAACGGAGAGAGGAGGCCCTATGCCCTCAGACTGGTATAAGGACGCGATCTTTTACGAGGTGTTCGTACGCGCATTCGCTGACAGCAACGGAGACGGCATCGGCGACCTGCCCGGACTCACCTCCAAGCTGGACTACCTGCAAGCGCTGGGCATCGACGCCATCTGGATGCTGCCCATCTTTCCCTCCCCGCTGCGGGACGATGGATACGACGTCAGCCACTACCGAAAGATCCATCCCGATTATGGTACCATGGACGACTTCCGCGAGTTGGTCGAGGAGGCGCACAAACGGAGTCTGCGGATCATCGTCGAGCTGATCCCCAACCACACCTCCGACCAACACCGCTGGTTCCAGGCCTCGCATAATCCGGATCATCCGGAGTTCGATCACTACCGCGACTGGTACGTCTGGAGCGACACGGACGAAAAGTACGAGGAGGCCCGGATCATCTTCCTCGATTATGAGGATTCCAATTGGACCTTCGATGAGATGCGGGGACAGTATTACTGGCACCGCTTCTTCCACCACCAACCCGATCTCAACTTCGACAATCCCGAGGTGCAGCGGGAGATGCTGCGCGTGCTCCAATTCTGGCTCGATCAGGGGACGGACGGCATCCGCATCGATGCGCCGCCCTATCTCTTCGAGCGGGAGGGCACCGATTGCGAGAATCTGCCCGAGACCCACGCCTATCTCAAGCGCACACGCTCCTTCGTGGACGGGTACGCGCCGGGGGCCATGCTCCTGTCGGAGGCCAATCAGTGGCCCGAGGACATCCGACCCTACTTCGGCGATGGGGACGAGATGCACATGAACTTCCACTTCCCCCTGATGCCCCGGATCTTTATGGCCCTGGCCAAATCCGACCGCACGCCGATCGAGAACATTATGGCCCGGACCCCGGACCTGCCCGACACCTGCCAGTGGGGCACCTTCCTGCGCTGCCACGACGAACTGACCCTGGAGATGGTCACCCCCGAGGAGCGCGAGTTTATGTGGGACTATTACGCGCCGAAACCCAGAATGCGGCTGAACCTGGGCATCCGCCGCCGGCTGGCCCCGCTCCTGGACAACGACTTGGACCGCATCAAGGTCGCGAACTCCATCCTGCTCACGTTCATCGGATCCCCGTTCCTTTACTACGGGGACGAAATCGGGATGGGGGACAACATCGGGCTCGAGGATCGGAACGGGGTCCGGACGCCGATGCAGTGGAGCGACACCCCTAACGCCGGCTTCACCGACCCGGACGTATCCCCGGAGGAGATCTACCTTCCGGTGATCGATGACGAGGATTACGGCTATCAAACGGTCAATGTGGAGGCCCAACGGGAGGATCCGGATTCGCTCCTGAACTGGACCCGGGCAATCCTGGGCATCCGAAAAGAGCACCCCACCTTCGGACGAGGAGAGCTGGAGATCCTCGATCCCAAGAACAAAGCCGTGCTGGCTTACGTCCGGGAGGGAGAGGAGACGCTGCTCGTCGTCAACAACCTCACCGAAGAGACGCAGACGGTGACTCTGGACCTCGACGACTATACCGGGCAGACGCTCGTCGACCTGATCGAGGGCGACAGTCCATCGGAGACCGCATCCGCACGCTGGGAGTTCACACTGCCCCGTTACGGATACCGCTGGTTTCGCCTAGAGAGCCCGGAGGCCTAAGCAGCGAATTTACACTGCTCATAGCCCCGTCATTCGAACAAACGACGGGGCTGTGGTACAATGACGCGTAGATGACAACAAGAGGATCCGCCATGCGGTCCTCCTGGTTCCCATACCGCGCTCACCGTACGAGCCAAGCTCAGAACGACTAACAAGCACAAGGAGAACAGGCATGAATGCGAGATCGAAACCCGCCCAGGTCTGGGGAAAACGTGCCGCCGCATTTTACGCAGAACTCGAGAACGAACGTATCCTGGTCGCGGTCAGCAACGGCAAGATGTTCAAGGGGCACCTGGTCGGCGTCGACGTGTACGACATCATCATCCGTCAGGAGAGCGGCCTGGAGCTCCTGATCCCCAAGGGCGGCATTGTCTACGTCCACCGCGTCGAAAGCTGATCTCGGCGCGCGCCGATGCGCACAAACTCGGCCTGAGCAGGTTCGCAATCGACCCATCAATCACTTGGAGGTCTCGTCCATGCAAGGCGTTATCCTGGCGGCGGGCAAAGGTTCCCGCCTGCATCCTATTACTCTCGATCGCTCCAAAGCGATGCTGCCTATCCTGGGCAAGCCCATCGTAGAACACGTCATAGGGATGTTCGTCAACAACGGGATTGACGACCTGATCCTCGTTGTGAGCCCGGACGATCGGGAGATCACACGCTACTTCCGCCGCGAATCACCGATCCGGGCGGACGTCCGCTTCGTCTATCAGCCGGAGCGCAAAGGGATGGCTAACGCTCTCCAGTGTGCCGCCCCCCTGATCACCGAGGACTTCGTGCTCTCGGCCTGCGACAATCTCGTCGAGGAGAGCGACATCGGGGACCTCCTCGCGACGATGCGGGGGGAGGAGAATCCCAACGCAGTGCTCACCCTGCTCCCCGTCGAAAAGGATCGGCTGGGCAGCGTTGGCATCGTGGAGATGGACGGGCCGTGGATCACCCGCATCGTTGAGAAACCCGATCCGGAAGAGGCCCCCTCCGACATCTCCAGCCTCCCGCTCTACGTCTTCGCCCGTAAAATCCTGGACTATCTGCCGGAGGTGTCCCTCTCCCCACGTGGGGAATACGAGCTCCAGGACGCCATCCAGATGCTGATCGAGCGCGAGGGCCGGGTGACCGGGGTGATCATCGATCACCGGATGACCCTGACCAACGCAGCGGATCTTCTGGCGCTCAATCGTGAGTACCTGATACACGGGGGCGAGCGCCCGCAGTTGGAGCCGCACACCGTGGGGGCCAACACCCAGCTCATCACCCCGCTCCGCATCGAGCAGGGCACGGTCATCGGATCGGACTGCACAATCGGACCCAACGTCTACATCGAACGCGACTGCCAGATCGGCAACGGCGTCAAGATGCACGATGCTGTCCTGCTGCGCAACACCAAGGTACCCAACGGCGCCGCGTTCGACCACGAGGTGGTGGCCTAGCCTCCGCCGCGTTGCCGGGAACCCCGGAGGGCCCGGGAGCGACGGACGAGGGACAAGCCGGATAAGTGAGGAATATGGTCAAGCTCCGGGCACGCCGGCTCGTTCCCATCCTGGGTGTCGTCCTGTTCCTGGGGACCATCCTGATCCTGTGGCTCTTTTACGACCTGCCCTCCCCGGAGAACCTCGAAGCCTATACCACGGCGCCGAGCAGCAAGGTCTACGACCGACACGGAACGCTTCTCTATGAGATGCCGCCCCCCTATACGGGCAGCCACACCCCGGTCCCCCTGGCGGAGATTCCGGACGCGCTGAAGGGGGCCACCCTCGTCCTTGAGGACAAGGATTTCTACACAAACCCGGGCGTCGACCTCCGGGGCATCGCCCGGGCGGTCTGGTACAACCTGCGCGACGACAGTGGATACCTCGTCGGGGGCAGCACAATCACCCAGCAGTTGGTCCGCAATCTGATGATGTCCCCGGAGGAGCGCACCTCGCTGACCCTGCGGCGCAAGCTCCGCGAGGCATGGTTGGCCTATCGGGTGACCCGGCGCTACACCAAGGACGAGATCCTCGAATTCTACCTTAACGAGACCTACTACGGCAACCTGGCGTACGGGGTGGAGGCCGCAGCCCAGGCTTACTACGGCAAACACGTACGCGACCTCGATCTGGCGGAGTGCGCGATGCTGGCGATCCTGCCTCACGCGCCGGCTCTCTGGAATCCCCTGGAGAACCCGGAGCAGGCCAAAGTGCGGCAGTCCCTCGCGCTCGACCGCATGGTCGAGGCGCGGATCATCAGCCCCGAGGAGGCCGAGGCAGCCAAAAACGAGGCACTGGCCTTCGCGTCGGCGCCGTTTCCCATCCGCGCCCCCCATTTCGTGATGGTCGTGCGCCGCTTCCTGGAGCGGGAGCTGGGCCGCGCTGCGCTCGAGGACGGCGGGTTGACCATCGAGACCACGCTGGACGTGGCGCTCAATGAGACCGCGCGCGATCTGATGCGCATGCAGTTAGCACGGCTCGCCCGGTGCAACCACGAGCCGGAGTGCCCGCCGGGCGGCTATAACGTTCGCAACGCCGCCGTGCTCGTGTTGAGCCCGCAGACCGGGGAGGTACTCGCCATGGTCGGCAGCCCCGACTACTTCTCCCCGCAGATCGACGGCGCCGTCAACGGCACCACCGTCCTCAGGCAGCCCGGGTCTTCCATCAAACCGGTCACCTACGCCGCCGCCTTTGCTGATGGCGGTATGACCCCGGCGACCGTCGTGATGGACGTGAGGACCGCCTTTACGACCCGCGAGGGCACCCCATACCTGCCCCTCAACTACGATCTGGTCTTCCACGGACCGGTGCGGCTCCGGGAAGCCCTGGCATCCTCCTATAACGTCGCCGCCGTCCGGGTGCTGGATACGATCGGCATCCAGACCATGACCGGATTGGCCCGCTCTATGGGCATCACAACCTTCGACGATTCCGAGCGGCTGGGCCTGTCGGTCACGCTGGGTGGGGGCGAGGTGCGGCTGCTGGAACTCACCGCAGCCTACGGGGCGCTTGCCAATCAGGGGCACCGTATCACGCCCTGGACCGTGCGCCGCGTCCTCGACGCGGAGGGCCGCGTCCTCTGGTCGCATCCGTGCGTGGAGCGAGAGGAGCGTCCGCCGTTTCGCTGTCTGGGACCCGAGGTGCTGGACAAGCGGGTAACCTATCTGGTCACCGACATCCTCAGTGACGACCGGGCGCGGGTCCCCACCTTCGGTGAGGAGAGCGTACTGACCCTTCCCTTCCCCGCGGCGGTCAAGACCGGGACGACGACCGATTTTCGCGACAACTGGACGGTCGGGTACACGCCCGAGCTTGTCGTCGGTGTATGGGTTGGCAACGCCGATAACGAGCGGATGAAGCGGGTCACCGGCGTGACCGGCGCCGGCCCCCTGTGGCACGACGTGATGATGACGGCCCTCAAGGGCAAGCCCATCCGCCCCTTCACGCGGCCCGATGGGCTGACGTACGTGGAGATCTGCGCGCTCTCGGGTAAACTTCCGACCCCGCACTGCCCACACCGCGTCCACGAGTGGTTTATCGAGGGCACCGAGCCTCAGACGACCTGCGATATGCACCGTCGCGTCGGTGAGGAGGTGCTGGTGATTCTTCCGCCGGACGCCCAGGCGTGGGCGCGCGAGCACAACCTGGCCCAGTCTTCCGATCGAACACCAACCGGTGCCGAGGGCGTGCAGATCACTCGCCCCTACACCGGCACCGTCTATCAACTCGATCCCTCCCTCGACCGGGACGCGCAGCGGATCCTCGTCTCGATCGAGGTGCCGGGGCGACCGGAGCAGGTGACGCTCACCGTCGACGACCGGGCGTTCGCGACCCTGAACGCGCCCCCTTACGCCGTCTACTGGCCCCTGATCGAGGGGATGCACACCTTCCGCGCCGTCGCCCGCCTGCCGGACGGGACGACCGTGCAAAGCGCGCCGGTCGGGATCGACGTGCTGCCGTGAAAAGATAGTCGAAGGCCACCCGTCAAAAGTCGAAAGCCCCTTCTTGCCCGGGCTTGAAGGGGACGCGCCGGCCCCGATCTCCCGCCCCCACCCATCCTAGGGCAATTGCAGTTAGGGCTCAAAGCCCCTTTTTAGCGATACCAGCCTTTGCTAAGAGGGTGTTTGGCACCGAAACTGCCCCTCAAACGCGGGGACGAAGATGCCCGTTAGGGTACTTTGAGCCTTTTTGGCCAACTGCGATCGCCCTACACCCATCCAAAATGGACTTGACCCCTTGTTGAGAGCGAGTATAATCTCAGTAGAACAAACGTTCGATCGCTGAGACGATCTCGATCCGATCTTGAGAATCGTAGTTGGAGAATGTTCATGCCCAAGTCCATTCGCCCGTATCTGGAATATCAGGCCGACCGTGTCGAAGCCGTGCTCAACGCCCACCAGGCCGGCGGGCGGATCA
>CAYMAQ010000011.1:0-36628 GCA_964388385.1 uncultured Anaerolineales bacterium
AAGGCGCATCGCCTGGGTCTGAAGGCGCATCGCCTGGGTCTGAAGGCGCCCCCATCATCACGGTGTCAGAAGAGACCTCCTCGCCGGTTGACTTTTCATCCAGGGGCTCAGCATGCACAGACGGGTCTTTTCCCGCGGACTCAACGTCCGTCCCGACGGCTTTCTCCGACGCGGCGTCGGTCGAATCTTTCACCGGTTCCGGATCCATCAATTCGGGCTCCAGTTGAGGTTCCAAGACGGCATTGGGCTGACTCTCGTCACTCATATGACCTCCAAGCTTTTCGTTCTCCACCCAAATAGGGATGAAGACACGATATGATTAAAGCGTAAGACAATCAGAAGACTGATCCACTTACATCGAATACCCGCAATACCTCAAAGCTATACCGGCATTGCAGGACAATAACGTCCAAACATTTCCCTCAAACAACGCGGCCATTCTATCATAGCACGTCGGCTTGACAAGCAACCAGGCTCCCGACTTTACCACCGACAACGGCAGTCCAAACCCTGATGACGTCACACGCCGGGGTCGGGGACGCGCAGAATCCCGCTCCGGGCAAAGACCGGTCCCACGATAAGATCCAGGCCCGGCCTTGCATAGAGCGCCGGAGGCACGCCGATGTCGGCCAGATAGAGCGCGCCCACGAAAGGCACAGCGGACGCCTCCCGCAATCCGGTTTTCGGAAGGGCCAGCGTCAACGTCGCATCTGCCCGAATCGCCGGACGTTGAGGCTGGCCGGTCGTCGTGTCGAGGCCCGACGGCGTGTCGAGCGCCAGGACCGGCGCATCCTGGGCATTGACCCAACGAATCAACCTTGCCGCCGCCCCACGCGGCGCACCCTCGAGGCTGTAGCCGATCAGCCCATCGATGATCAAATCCAGGGGCATCCCCCCATCGATCACGCGATCGACCGCACCGGCCTCCAAGACCGGGATCTCGATCCGCCGCACAATATCGAGCTGATGCCCCGGCACGCCGTCGAAAGCCGTCACCGGACGCGAAACCACGACAGAGACCTGCCCACCCCAGTTAGTCAGATGTCTGGCACAAACCAGCGCACCGCCCCCATTCCCCCCTCGACCTGCGACCACAACTATGCGCTTACCCGCCGGCGAGCCGCCGAGAAAACGTTGGCGGGCCAGTGAAGCGAGGCTTCGCCCGGCGTTTTCCATCATCTGGGCTAATGCGATATGGTAATCCTCAATCATCATCCGATCGACCTCCACCATCTGCGCTTTAGTCACGCAGGGAATGTCGGCCGGTGTAGACGGATAGAGCATCGACTCACCTCCCACAATCATTCGGTCTGTTGAACATCATCCCCAAATTTACCAAAGACGTCCCGAAGGTAAGCGCATAAAGAGGACCGGCTTCTCGGCATCCGGGAGCCGGGCGTGAATCACGACGTTCCGAGCCTGATTGAGCGCCCGATCCACCACGCCATGCTCTGTCAGATGCGTATAGAATGCCGACGTCAAGGCCTGCGCGGTCTTGATGTGGACGCTGCCCTGCATCGCGACGACGGCAGGTACGCCGGTACGGACCAGGGCCTGTCCCATCGTCAGTAACGAGGGATGCCTCCGATCCGGTCCACTATGACACGCCGACAGGAAGACCAGGTGAGGACGGGCCGTTTGGTGTGCAAGGTGCCGGCTCAACACGGGGGTGGGCACCGGACGGACGCGACCGGCCTTATCCTCCAGGAGAAGTTCCATCTGCCCATGACGTGCGTTGATCCGGCTGTGGGCCACGACGTGCAGAATGTGATAGCCGTTTTGGAGGGCGCGGCCCAGGCGTTCCAACGTGACCGGTGGGCGCATGAAGTCCAGTCGGACGGCCCCCGGATCGATCGAAGCGACGCTCTTCGCCAGGAGAAATTTCTCCAATTTCACATCCAGCGGGGGCAATCCATAGGTCTGCTGGAGATTGACCGGATTGGCAACCAGCGCAATCACCCGGGCAGGCGGCGTCTCCACCCTGCCCCCCCAGGGCTTGGAGACCGGCACGTAGCGGGAAAAGGGTGTGTGTTCGTCCGCAGCGAGGATACAGGTCCCATCGTCCATAAGCTCCCAAGGAACGGCGTGCAAATCCTGCGCGTTCTGGCTGATCCGCAGCCGGACGCGGCAGGGCAGCGAGCCGGCACGTGCAGTGTGCCACGCTTGTTGCATCGCAGAACGCCCAAAGAGTGCGGCAAACAGCGCACGACCATCCTGCCTGCTATCGCCGCTGGGCTGCCAGTCCAGGATGTCCGAGGACAATCTCCCGCCCGAAAAGACACGCCCGTCACCTAACGTTACCTCGACCTCGTAACCCCCTCCCTCTCCCGGATCGATGCGAACCTCCATATCGACGTAGGTCGCAGCGGACTCGGCGATCACCCCGCCACGCCCGACCTGCTCCCGCTCGGCGACCGGCAGGGTCAAGGTCTGGTCGCAGCTGTGGCGTGTTCCGTCCTCGTCCAGATACGAGAGGCGCAGATGCAGAGGGACGCGTTCACCGTGCTCCAGGGCTTTGACGTCCAGTGTTCGAATGCGAGAGGCGCCCGGCGTAAGGGCGGAGAGCGTCTGCGGATTCCCGGTCTCCCCTTCAAACGGCCCCCCGGTGACCTCGATCCAAAGGTCGCGGGCAATCCCAAACCCGGTATTCTTGATGAGCAACCGCAGCTGGGACCAGACGTTTTTCGCAACCGGCGGATGCTCGACGCCCAGCGTCACCACCGGCAGCGATTCAAGTCGGGCGCGCTGCAGCCGGCACGCGGACGCCCTGTCGTCCGCACCGATCTCCTGATACCGGGATTCAGCGGATCGCCACGCATCGACACGGTCCGCCTCCGATCCGCCATCCTCCTCCAGGGAATGCGCATAGGCCTCCCAGGCTCGGGCCGCACGTCCGGGATTTCCTTCGGCATCCCAGGTTCGCGCCGCGCGATACCATCGCCCGGCGGATTCGTGCTGCTCCGCATCGACCGGATACCGCAGCGTGGAGAGCGCACCTGCCCGATTCGCGAACAGGGCATAGGGTCCGTGCGCCCCCCCCTCGATCAGCAGGGGCGACAACCCCCCTTCGTGCGCCAGTGCGCCGTACCAGAGAATCTCTCCCTTATCCGCACTCAGTCCATAATAACGTCCCGCCCGGGTCACCACACAGACCGTCCCCTCCTTGACCGCCGGGGGCGCAGCGATCGGTGAGGGGGTCGAGAACATCCAGACCGGTCGTCCACTCTCGATCCGGAGGGCGTGCAGCCCGTCCCGTGCACCGATATAAAGACGACGTGCGTCCCCCACCGGGCTTACCAGGTTCGCGTCACGCGGTCCGACCTCCGATTCCCAGGTCAGGGTGCCGCGAGCACGGTCGACGGCAAAGACGCCCCCCTGCCGGGCGACGGTCACGACGGTGTCCTCTCCCACCCACGGTCGCTGATCCAGCCACACGCCGGACAGAGCGCCCGGCACGCTGAATCGCCAGCGGACCTCACCGGCGAGAGAGACAGCGATCAACATAGGTGCGCAACAGGGAAGATAGAGCGTCTGTGGATCGACCGCCGGAGAGGCAGGGGAGAGCTCTGTGGCGAAGTTTTTGGACCACCTTCGTGTGCCCGTCGCCGCATCCAGAACCACCAGCCGACGAGCGTCTACGGTCGCACTCAAGAACGAGCCCACCGAAGCCGGTGCAGAGACAGAACGCGCACCAAGGGGATGACGCCAATGAACCTGACCCGAGGCCCCGATCCCAACGAGCGCGCCCTCATCCTGCGGGCCGTCCCCGCTTGTGAGAGCCACGCCGACCAAACGCCCCCCGTCAAGCGCGGTGAGTCCCGCGACCAGGGCGTTTTTGAAAGCGCGTCGCCAGAGCTCGCCCCCCGATTCCAACTGGAGAGCGACAAGGCCACCCCAGGGAGCATCAGGATCCTCAGTGACGTTTAGCCCTAGAAGGACCGACGTCTTCGAGAGGGGGAAGCCGGCAGTAATGGGATATCGAAAATCCCGTCGCCATACGTTCTGGGGCTGGGTGGCGACCTCGGGTCTCGTTTTCAGGGATTCGCGCCGCTGTACGGCCCGTCTCGTCTCCGGCAGGATAATATCCGAACGCTCGCGCTGCAGGTATTGAACGAGCGTCTCCAATTCTCGCCGCTGCTCGAGATAGCGCAGTAACGCCCGGGCAAACGCGGACTTTGCATAATCGGGCAGGATCTCGTCATCGATGCCGAGTTCGAAGCACAGCATTCGAAGCTCATCGACACTGAAGCGTCTGACGAGAATCTTCAGAAGCTCTGTCACGTAGGCTTGATCCACTCGATCTTGCCCCATCACACCCTATCTCGTCCTCCCTGCGATGTCCAAGGTGTCATACTGCCCCACGCTTGGGCTTCCAATCCCTAACGCAATAGAATCCCGAAAGCCGACCCTATGTCGTCACCAGTATATGACAGTCTCCGCCGATAGGCAACTCACCGCTCACGGCCCGTTTAAATCCGGCTCCTCAATCAAAGTCCGTCGGCCAGTCAGGATGCCGCGTATGCTCAAAGAACCGCGCGATCTCCTCCGGCGTCGTTCGAGACAGTGAAAGGTCCGGTATTGCATCGGCAGCAAAAAACCGCGCCCCATCCGTCTCAATCGAGCGCTTGGGGGCACCCCCCAGAAGCTGACACCGAAAGAATAGCTTGTAAATGCCATAGAGATGCGGGGGACGGTGCCCGTGGAGTCGCCGGTCGTAGACGGCCAGCAGTTTGGCAGCCCGGACTCGATAGCCGGATTCCTCCCACACCTCCCGCTCCACGGCCTCACTCGGCCGGTCGTTCACGTCAGCCCATCCGCCCGGGAGCGTCCACCGCCCCCCATCGAGGAGCTCACGGACCAGTAAAACCCGGCCTTCATTGAAGACCACACCGCGCACATCAACCTTGGGCGTCTCATAGCCGCGTTCCTGGGCAAAGAGTTCCAAAGCCGCGTGCATCTCGGTGTCCGCGCCCGCGGCCATAATCTCAGCCGCGATGGCCTGAATCTTCTGATAACGATCGTGATCAAAAGGGCTTTCTCCATACGTCAAACCCGCTCGCGCAAGGCTGCGGAGGGTTTTGGCCCACACCATCCATCGAGGTTCCACGCGTCCCTTCCTTTTCTGTCGGCCCGGTCATGATGAACGCTGCTGATCCAAAAAAATCCCGACAGGTCAGAAAACACGACCCACCGATCGCATTCAAGTGAACCCGGGCGTGTCAAACTTTGTATTTACTGTATACTACCATCTAACATAGTCAGTCAGACATAGTCAGGCAGACATAGTCAGTCGAACATAGCCAGTCGGACATAGTCAGTGGTATTCGAGGCCATATCCAACGATGAAACGCTAAATGAGCGATGAAAACAATCAATCCCTATCCAGACTTTGAAGCTGCGCGAACGTACGTGCTCACACGATTGGATCGTGAGCTTTCCGAAACGATATTTTATCATTCCGCATGGCACACCCGAGATGAAGTCTTTCCCCAGGTCAACCGGCTTATTGAACAAGAGCAACTCACCGGACGCGCCTGTCTCTGGGTACGAACGGCAGCCCTCTATCATGATATCGGGTTTACCCGGAGTTCAATCGACCACGAGCGCACCAGTATTCAAATAGCAACGAGGATTTTACCACGGTTTGGATATTCCCCCTCCGACATCCGCTCGATTACGGGCATTATTATGGCAACCCGCTTACCGCAGTCGGCTCACACCCTCCCCGAGAAGATTCTGGCGGATGCCGACCTGGACGTGCTGGGACGGCGCGATTTCTTTACCCGCAACCAACTTCTGAGGGCAGAACTCGCCGCATCCGGCACCGTTTTCAGCGATGAAGCCTGGTTGAGCGGGCAATTGGATCTGCTGCAAAGCCACAGCTATTTCACGGCATCCGCACATCGGATGCGCCAAACGGGAAAGCTGCAAAACATCGAGAAACTGAACCGGGCTCTGTCGCGATGCCGGAAGCTCAGCGCGCACGTGTATTCGGGCCCCTATCCCCAAATTCATCATCTGCTCACCGGCATCAGTCTGGCAAGCCGCACTGCGATCCATTGAGCCGTCGCTTACTCGACTGGAAAACCCGGTATCGACCCAAGACGGAGGTCAACCTATGAGTCAAGAAACGCCCACGCCCGATCGCGCACGCAGAACCGAGGACCCGGACGACCCGGGTTCGAGTCATCTCAAGACTGTCGTCAAGGGACTGGGCTTGACCCTTCTCGGCGCGGCAGCCGCGCTCCCGGTCCTCTGCCTCTATCTGACCAGGCGGGTGCTGCGAAGGGATCAACGGCTTCTCGATCGCAGACGTTCTATGACCGGCCGCCCGGAACGTGGATCGAAGCCCGTCCGAATCCCCATCACCCTGTCCGTGGAAGAGGCACCGCAAGAGACAGAATCTCCAGAGGAACCGGAGACAGGCGACGTAAAGGAAGCCACCCCTGAGAGCCGGGCGAAATATGTCGCAAGCACAGAGAGTGATAAGTTTCACCTCCCCATGTGCCGCTGGGCACGACAGATCAGGGGCTCACACCGAATTGAGCTGTCGGATCGCGAGGAAGCCCTGGCACAAGGGCTCGAGCCGTGCAAGACGTGTAATCCCTAGAGACCTCAAACGGTGGGAGTCATCCCCATGGGGATCCAACCAGAAGCACGAGCGTCCGGTCCGATCGACCGGGAGACCTCACACCTTGACAGCATCCAGCGCTTCAGGGGAGGGAATCGGAAGCTCCACGAAAAAGGTACTGCCCTCATTGAGGACGCTCTCGACCCATACGCGCCCCTCGTGCCGCTCAATGATGGATTTGACCAGCGCAAGCCCCAGACCGGTACCCTTAACGTCTGCCGTCTCGCGGCGCCGGATGCGGTGGAATTTTTCGAAAAGGCGGACCTGATCCTCGCGGGCGATGCCGATACCCGTATCTGAGACTCGGATCGTTGCCCGGTTGTCTTTGACGTCAAGCCCCACCCGCACATCCCCCCCCGAAGGTGTATACTTGACCGCGTTGTCAACGAGGTTGCTCACCACCTGACGCAGTAAGGTGCGGTCGCCGATCACCGTGGGAGCGCCGTGGGCGGGTTCCAATTTAAGAGTGACGTTTTTACCCCTGGCCTTCGCGCGCATCGCGTCCACGGCCTCCACCAAAATCATTCCCAGACGGCACGGCTCCTGCCGAATGCCAACCCCGGCCTCGACGCGCCGCAGATCCAGGAGATCGCCAATCAACGCGTTCATCTGTTCGATGCCCTCGAGAATCCGCTGGGTGTAATCCCGCTGCCGCGCATTCAGCTCTCCCACCATGGTCAGCATATTGGTATAGCCCCGCATAAAAGTGAGGGGTGCACGGAGGTCGTGAGAGACGGTAGCCACAAACTCGGACTTCATCTCATCAAGCTCCTTGAAGTGGGTGACGTCTCGCATCACGACCACAACCCCCACCCGCAGACCGTCATCGCCGGTGATCGGTGCGATACTGGCGTAGAAAATCCGCCCGTCGTCCACCGGAACCTCAACCGTCGAGGCGCCATCGTCCCCGGAACCCTGCGAGCGGCGGAGCCCTTCCGGGATCATGCGCTGATAGCGTTGAACGCGGCGGGCCGCTGTCGTATGGAGCGCAAGCGATTCAACCAGCGGCTCCGGAAGGCGGAGCGCCTCCAGGGAGCGACCGGTCGCTTGATCGTCCAAATCCAGCAGGCGTTGGGCGGCGGGATTGGTCAGGACAAGCCGTCCTTTGGCATCCATCACCAGAATTGCATCGTGCGTGCTCGCAAGAATCGCGGCCAGGCGCTGACGTCCGCCTTCAGCCGTGCGGAAAAGACGTGCATTTTCCATCAGCACGGCCGCCTGGCTCGCCAGGGTCGAGAGGAAACTGATCTTCGCCTCGTCGAAAACGTTGGGCTGATCCGCACCCACCCACAAGACCGCGACCGGTCGCTCCTGGGATTTGACCGGTAAGGCTGCCATACTTCGCAAGGTTCGGACGCCTTGCAGATCCAACGGCCCGGATCGCACCAAATCCTGGACGACCAGGGGTGAGACCCGTCGCGTCAGCACACGAGCTAAGCCGCGGTCCAGGTTCTCAACGTCCTCCAGTGTCTTTCCCACCGAAAAAACCCGTCGAGGTTGGCCATTCCCGTCGAGGACCACGAAGCGCGCAACCACTCCCGAGGATTCGACGAGCGCTCCCTCCAGGACGGGAACGACCCCGCGTTCCAGATCCAGGGTAGCCGACACTTTCTGGGCGGTCTCGAACAGGAGAGAGAGGTCGTTGAGACGGTCCCGGAGCCTCACACGCATCTTCTCGAAAGCGTCCCCCAGTTGGGCCACCTCATCCTCTCCCGAGATGTCAATCACACCCTCCAGATCCCCCCTCGCGATGCGATCCGCAGCTCTCGCCAGGGAATTGAGAGGGCGTGTCACCCGCGCCGAAGAGAAGAGAATCGCGACGATCAAGAGCAGGCCAAAGACCGCTTGGACGACGAGCAACGGACCGGTCATCTCAGTTGCGGCCTGGAGCACCACCGTGTAGGGCAGATAGGTCACGAGTTGGTGCGAGAGCTCCTGCGGAAGGCCTCCGGGCGTGTGGACCGAGACGAGAACGTGTTCGCCGTTCTCGGTGGTCGTCTCATAAGCGACGTCACGCGAGCCCTCAATCTCGTACATCACGGCGCTCCTATCCATCTCCCATATCCGACCGACAAACTCGGTATTCGGATGCGCGATAATTCGCTGATTCCTATCGATGATGAAGCCCGTGCCATGCTCGCGGGTCTTCTGTAAGCTCTCCAGGGCGCTGGCGATGTCCGGATGTACGTTAAAGACAGCCCGTCCGATCAGGTACAGCATTCGCTCGCTGCCGACTCGCGACCGCACACGCCGGATCAACACGTATCCCGACATCCTACCCGGCACCCAGGAGGGGCTCATCACCAACGTCGCCCGCTGGTTGATGCCATGATCGATCGCCAGGCTCAACTCTCTTTCCACCTCCGCAGAAAGCTCGGACTCCGTGCTCTGCCCCGTGGTGGACAGGGAAGCCAGAATATGACGCTGATCGTCGATCAGAATCAGATCCTGAAAGAAGGGAACGCCGTTGATGATCACGTCGAGGGTCGAGACAAGCCTTTCGGGATCGGTCGCGTGAAGATAGGGGTCCTTCGAGAAGGTCTGAAGCAGACTGCTCCCTGTGATATAGAACCGGCGCATATTGTCCGCAGCGCTGCGAGCGTTACGCTGCATCTCCTGCAGCGACTGCTCACGGGCCAACGCCACACCGCGGTTGACCACCGCGAGGAGTGAGAAGAGCGTGCTGAGGATCACGAGAGGAATGCTGATGAGCATGAACTGCGCGCGCAACGACGTGCTCAAAAAGGAGGAACGGTCGGGGACATAATCAAGCCGCCAACCCGGCTTGAGAAGGACCACGAGTTGCAAGCCGAGGCCCAGGATGGCGGCATCCAGCATCCACAGGGGAATCTCACTCCGCCACAGCGCAACGGCGAAATCCAGGATATGCAACCCCTCGTCCAGTCGGCTCGCAGCCATCCGGCTCGCAGAGAGGAGAGAGATCACCACAAAGGCCGAGAGAAGCACGGCCACCAGGGGCTCCCGGCAGATCTGGAAGAGCTCTCCCCTGTAACGCTGATGAAGACAATACCCCACCACAAATCCCCATAACGCCATCACCAGTACGTCACTGACGATGAGGGGCACAAACCGCGCCCAGGAGAGCCCGGCGATCAACCCCGCCGCGAGGCCGGGACCGGGGCCGAATCGATAGGCGATGACGAGGACGCCCGCCGTCCCCAATACGGAGATCGCAGAGGTAAAGAGAAACGCATCGTACGAACCGGTAAGGAGCAGACCGGTTTCTCGATAAAAGACCAGAAAACGCTGAGCGGGGATAAGAAGGATAAAGCCGACCACCAAAACGACCCACTCCTGGGTTGTCAGCTCGAGAAAGTCGCGCCGTCGTTCCCAGGTCAGGACCGCGGCGAGGACGAAGTAGACAAACAGGATAAGCAGGCTGGTCAACCGCAAGGGCATTTCCAACGAAAAGCTCAACGGCCTGCGCAGCAAATCGAAAGTCATAGTGAGTCAAGTCCTATGGGAGCGAGGGTGAATGACCCGGTCTATGGATCGGGTCATGAATAACTCAATACGCGACACCCAACTTCATAGTCAAGTGTACTCAAGACACCCAAAATAGCAACTCATCGTCGAATACCTGAGACGTTCCTATTTTAAGCGATCTGACGCCCCAGGTGACGTCAAACACGAATATCATCGAGAACCGGAAAAGCCATTGACATATGACCCATCATAAATTAGAATCATTTCACGTAAAACACCACCCTAGGGAGGAGGCAGTACAATGGAAACTCAAGTGCAGCAGCGGCTTCAGGCTGGACAACAGCCCGCCTGCGAGCGGTGTTGTGGCGAGTGCACGTGCCTCCCCGAGAGCGAACGACCGATTCCTCACCCCAATCTCTGGCAGCGCCTGCGGGAGGATGTGAAGACGGTCTTTGATAAAGACCCGGCAGCCCGCAGCTTAATCGAGGTTCTGACCTGTTATCCTGGGCTGCACGCCACCTGGATGCACCGCATCGCCCACTGGCTCTGGAATCACCGGCTGCTTTTCATTGCCCGCCTGATCTCACACGTCGGACGTTGGCTGACCGGCATCGAGATTCATCCCGGAGCCGAGATCGGACGGCGTTTCTTCATCGACCACGGGATGGGTGTGGTCATCGGCGAGACGGCGGAGATCGGCGACGATGTGTTGATGTACAAGGGCGTCGTCCTGGGCGGTGTCTCCCTGGAGCCGGTCAAACGGCACCCCACGATTGGAGATGGTGTGGTCGTCGGATCCAATACAGTGATTCTCGGCCCGATTACTGTCGGCAACAACAGCAAGATCGGCTCCGGCTCGGTGGTGGTCAAGGCCGTTCCGGATCACGCGACCGTCGTCGGCATCCCCGGAAAGGTCATTAAGCTCAACGGAGTCAAGTGCCGCCGCAAGCCCGATCTACACCACGAGAAGATACCGGACTACGTCGAGGCGCGGTTCCAGGCGTTGAGCGCGCGCATCGAGGATCTCGAGGGAGAATTGGACCGCCTGAAACAGCCAGAACCTGAGTTGGACCTGGTATGAGGGGAGAAAAGATATGAGTTTGAAACCTGACAATTTCTCGGGGCTTGTCGCAGATAGCGTGCTGGATCTTATTGGACGGACGCCGGTCGTCCGGTTGCAACGCGTTGTGAGCCCGGGTATGGCGACCGTATGGGCGAAATTGGAACGTCAAAATCCGGCCGGATGTGTGAAGGAACGCATTGGGCTGTCAATGATCGAGGCCGCCGAACGGGACGGCACCCTGGAGCCCGAGGGCACGATTGTAGAACCAACCAGCGGAAACACGGGGATCGGACTGGCGATGGTCGCCGCCTTCAAGGGATATCGCTGTATCCTCGTGATGCCCGACTCCCTGAGCGTCGAGCGCCGGGAGCTCTTCAAGGCATTCGGTGCCAAACTGGTCCTGACGCCGGGTGATGAGGGGATCAAAGCGTCGATTGCGAAGGCCGAATCGATCGTCGCCGAAACCCCTGGGGCCTTTATGCCCAATCAATTTGAGAACCCCGCCAATCCCCAGGCCCATATCGAGACGACCGCCAGGGAGGTTCTGGCACAGGTGCCCAATGTGGACGCCTTTATCGCCGGAGTCGGCACCGGGGGGACGATTACCGGAACGGGAAAAGCACTCAAAGCCGAGAAACCCGAGGCCCAGGTTATCGCCGTCGAACCGGCGGGGTCGCCGGTGCTATCCGGGGGAGAACCCGGCAAGCACAAGATTCAGGGCATTGGAGCGGGATTTGTCCCTGCCGTCGTCGAACGACGGTGGATCGATCGGATCGTCACGGTCAAGAGCGAGGACGCCCGGGAGATGACCCGGCAGCTCGCGCGACGTGAGGGATTGCTGGTCGGTATCTCATCCGGCGCCGCGGTCGTGGCGGCCCTCCAGGTCGCCGCGGAACTGGGAGAGGGCCGCGAAATCGTCGCGATCCTGCCCGATACCGGAGAACGATATCTGAGTACCGGCGTCTACGACGAATAACGAACCATCGCGGTGCGAGGCACTCACGGACCCAATCCCCAACATCCGACCGTGGGGGACAACGGACCCACGCCCAAAACAAACGGATGTGCGAGTGCCTGGCACCGCACCGATGCCTCCCGGCCGGTCAGTGCGCCCGCCTCTCACGCTGCCACCGCATAACCGGCCCGGACTCCAACCGCACGCGTCCGAGACCGGGACTTGCTCCCCGCGTCCACTGCGCGATCAGCAGCTCATTGCGCCCCCGGCGATTCAGCACGCCCTCCGGCAGCCAAACGCGCGCCGGACCGTCGTGAGGATGACATACCTGATCGATCATCCGCCCATTGAGATGAAGGTACGCCCTGCGGGGCGTGCTTTCCAGGCGTAAGAAGAGCGATACCTCCGTATCGTCCGGAATCGCCAGATCAAAGGCCGCACGATGCCAGACAATGGCGGACGTACCGGCATCCGGGACCCCCTCCCAATCGCCAAAGCCGGCGAACCCCTGCTGTTTGAACGCGCCGCTCAATCCCTGACGAACCCGCCACTCAGAGACCTGTCCGCCGTCAAGCTCGCATGACAGGAGACCATGGGGCATCGCTGCCAGGTCCCAGGATGGAGGACGTCCCGACTGCTCCACGAGAAATGCCAGGACGTTCTCTGATTTCAAAGAGCGCCCCGGCAAGGGGATCCGTTTCGTCGTCACAGGCGTATCGGGCGGCGAACTCAAGGCCGCCACGTGCTCCCCGTTAAGAAAGAGGTCGCATGCGTCCGGACAGCGCAGAATCACGGCCCGGGCATCCCCGGAGAAGTGCGCGCGATACCATAGAAAACCGTACCCCATATCCAGCGCCGTGCTCGAGAGGCAAGCCCCCACCGCGACCGACTGCCACGTCCGATCTGGATAATCCGGCAGCACCTCCGGTGCCCCACGACGGGAGGCCCATTCAAGCTCCGGTAGATCCACCGGGCGCGGCGCGCGCCACGGAACCGGGGCCAGCCACGTGCGGGGATCGCTGCCCCGCCAGGGCCCCCAGCGATAGCCCAGGCCCCGCGCGCGCACCAGAAAGCGATAACCGCCGTCGGCCTGCGGAAGCACAAAATCCGGCCCAATCACGACGCCTCGGGCAGGCTCCTCCGGCTCCGGGTTCCACGTCGCGCGCCGGGCAGGGGTTGTCCGCCACCGATCGTCCAGGGGCCAAACCCGATTTGCCGCATAAGCGTCCAGCGCCAGGAGCTGCAGCGGCGCCTCCGGGCCGTCCAGAAGGAGTGAGGTCAAGGGAGACGGCCCCAGGCGGACGGTCAGCGTCCGATCCACCCGCTCGACCTCGACCGGACCCCGTTGGTGTCGAACGCGGAAATCATCCGAAAGCGTCAGCGACCCGCCCTCCTCGTTGAGAAGAATCAGGAGATGGCGCCCGGCTACGGATGTGTGCAGGACCGGCTCCATCGTCGTGGTCAACACCTTGCCTCCGGCAAAGGTCCAATTGAGGGGGAGCAACCGCACGCTATCCCGAGACAGAAACACATCCTCGGTCATCACCATGCGATCCAGCGTCCCTAGAGAGATCCTCGCCCGCCCCGGGCGGTTATTGGCTGCCCCCACGAAGGCAGCCGTCCCTTCCGGCCCGCTTCTTGCAGCCCGCAACGCCGCCGGGGGTGTGGCATACGCGTTGGGTTCAGGATTACCCTCGATCAGAATACCGGCAAGGGTCTCCGCAGTGAGACATAAACGCCGCACGTTGAGGTTTCGATCGGATGGGGTCCAGCTCTCGGGAACAGGCGCCCCCCTGACCCGACCCTCACACCTCGGCGGTGCGCCCCACCATCCCCACGTCACCCCCTCGTGGGTTGGGGTCAGGGCGTAGGCGCGACCGCCTCGACCGATCAGGGTTGCCAGCGCTTCACGGGGATAGGCCTCGTGGAGAGAAGGCATAGCAAAACGGGATCGAGAGCCGACCGGCGGAAGCGCCACGTTGATCCAGACGAGGTCGGATCCTTCCATCGCTTGAATCACCGCAAGATCGACCGCGTCGACCTCAGTGAAAGACAGAGGAACAGCGTGGGCCTCCAGGCCCCCGAACGCATAGGGCAGGGCCCAGGGCACATCGAGCGCCCGATCTGCCAGAAGCTCGACCAGGGATGACGGGGGGAGATGCTGGGGCGACGACCCGTCGGAGCAGCGCCCTGCGTCCGCCATCAGGAACAAAACGTGATCCCGACCGTTCAACATCCCGAGCAGACGGGACCACCAGGTCGAGAGATGACGACGGAACGCGGCGTGCGCCCTCTGCGGATCGCCCTCACAATCGGGAGCCAGGCCTGGGGATTGAACGACCCATGCCGGGACCCCTCCGGCGTCCAGCCCCTGCCCCACCCACGGCCCGATGTGCGGGATCGACCAGAGCCCCACCCGGTCGATGACGTCCAGGAGATGAGCGACGTCTCGCGGACCGGTAAAGTCATAGAACCCGGGCGCCGGGCTGTGATAGGCCCACGGAAACGGAACGACGACGGCGTTGAAGCCCGAGAGGCGCATCCGCGTCAGGGCCGGCAGCCATAGGTCGGGATGCGGAAGACGGAAGTAGTGAAAGGTGCCAGCCTGAAGAAACAAGGGGCGTCCCTGCAGGGAGAGGCCTTGGGGGGTCACCCGCAGGTCCGACATACGCCCTCCCAATCCCGTATCACCCGGTATGAGAATAGGACCTGGCTGCGGCCCTCATCGCAGAGCCAGGGCGATCTCCGCAGCAACCCGGGCGTTGCCCACCAGGAGACTCTCGTTTGCGCGGCGTGCCCGCCCGTCACTCAGGCGGACCATGCGCTCGAGGACGAAGGGCGTCACGTCCTTGCCCACAATTCCCAGTCGCTCCGCTTCTGCCACGGCTTGATCGATCCACGGTTCCGCCTCTTCAAACGGCAGTTCCTCCTCCTGCGCAACCGGCACCGTGACCAGAAGGGAGAGGTCGAGCGCGAGATCTCGCTGCGCCCGGTAGAGGCGCGCAACTGCAGCGGCATCGTCGACCTGCAGATCGACCTGAAGTCCGGAGCGCCGGCTGTAAAAAGCCGGAAAGTCCCCGGTGCGCCATCCCACGACCGGTACTCCCCACGTCTCCAAGTACTCCAACGTCCGGGGAAGATCGAGAATAGACTTGGCGCCGGCACAGACGACGATAATGGGCGTTCGTGAGAGCGTGGGCAGATCGGCGGACACATCCTCGGGGTGCCCGCGGTGAATCCCACCGATCCCGCCCGTCGCAAAGACCTGAATGCCTGCCAGATAGGCTAACCACGCCGTCGCGGCAACCGTCGTACCCCCGTGGATACCTCGAACCCCAATCAGCGGCAGATCCCTCAGACTGACCTTGACGACCGCATCGGAGGATGCCAGGGTCTCCATTTGCGGATCGTCCAGGCCAACGGTCGCCGTTCCCTGCCAGACGCCGACGACCGCAGGCACCGCACCGGCGTCCTCGATCGCCCGGATCATCCGCCGCGTGATGGCGACGTTATCCGGATAGGCAAAGCCATGGGTGATCAAGGCGGACTCGAGCGCGACGATAGGCCGCCCCGCCTTAAGCGCTCGATCGATGGGAGCGCTTATGATGGGAGAGCTTAGGGTGAGAGAATCGACCCGGCGCATCCTTACCCCCCACCCGCGAGCCGGTTTGACAGCGCGGCATAGAACGAGGCGGCTCGATAGACCTCCTTGAGTGTCACGTACTCGTTACAGCGGTGCAGCAACGAGGGATCTCCAGGCCCCATCCCGATCGTGGGAACCTGTGCCACCGTCGCCGTATACGTGCCTTCCGTGGCAAATTGCCAGCGGGTAACGCTGGGGCGAATGCCGACACCTCGGGCCGTAGAAAGAGCAGCCTGGACCAGGGGATGACGCTCATCCAGCGCCCAGGGCATTGAGGCACGCCGGACTTGATACGTCTTACCCGTATGGGTCGTCACCGACTCCTCGATAACCGCCAACTCCGCGTCCGTACCCTCGCGGGTGATGACCCGCTCGACCTCCAGCAGCACAATCGCCTCGCTCTCACCGGCAGTCAGGCGGCGGTCGATGATCAGCTCGCAGCGGTCGGGAACCGCGTTGCGGCTCACGGCTTCGGATTGAATCGACGTAACCGCCAACACCCCGGGGCCCAAGAACGGGTCATCCACCAGTTGTCCGCTCAGCAGCTCGAGACCGAAGACTAACCGGGCGGCGTCGTAGATCGCGTTCTTTCCCAGGTCGGGCGTCGAGGAGTGCGCCGATTGTCCCTTCACCGTCAGGCGCATCTCCATATGCCCGCGCTGCGCGCGCACCACCTGAAGGTCGGAGGGCTCCGCGATAACCGCGTAATCGGGGCGTAGACCATCCTCCTCGAAAAGGCAGCGGGTGCCCGTGCCCTCAGCAGGCTCCTCCAGTCCGACGATCACGACCCACACCGGCTTGTGCAAGAAGGCTTCCCGCTTACTCAACAATGCCGCACCGTGAACCGTCGCCGCCAATCCGCCTTTCATATCGCAGGCGCCCAGGCCGTACAGGCGTCCCGCATCGACCGTGGCGGAGAAGGGGTCGAACCTCCAGACGCTCGATGCGGAGACGCCGACCGTATCCATGTGACTGTCGAGCATCACACCGCCGTCAGATTCCGGACCTACCCGTCCCAGGACGTTACCGGCGGCGTCCATTTTGACCTCTGCAAATTCCAGCCGCTGCATCTCCTCCATCACCAGGGAGGCCACGTCCCCCTCCTGTCCAGAGAGACTCGGCGTCTGGACCAGCTTTTTCAAGAATGCGAGCAGTGACGCCTGCTCGTCACGCGTCAAATCCCATTGTCCCATGCTCGATCTCCTTGTCGCGTTTGATGATCACCCAGTCATTCGTTCAGTAAGCACCCTCGCGCGCCATCACTTTGGGCACCGTGCGCAAAAGTAAGGCCAGGTCCATCCACGGCGACCAGTGCTCGATATAGTATAGATCAAGAAGTACCATCTCATCAAATGCGAGATCACTCCGCCCGCTGACCTGCCAGAGTCCCGTGATGCCCGGCGGGACGGAGAGGCGTTTCATATGCCAGGGTTTATAGTGCGCCACCTCCTCCGGAATCGGGGGGCGCGGCCCCACCAGGCTCATCTCGCCCCGGATGACGTTGATCAGTTGGGGCAGCTCGTCAAGTGAAGTCCGGCGGAGGAAATGCCCCATCGACGTCACCCGTGGATCATCTCGGATTTTGAAAATCGGGCCATCTGCCTCATTGACCTCAAGAAGATCATCCAATTCCTCCTCCGCTCCCTTCCGCATCGTGCGAAACTTCACGATCTGGAAGGTGCGATGATCCTCGCCCACACGTTCCTGCTTGAAAAAGATGGGACCGGGTGAATCGATCTTGATCGCGATCCCGATCAATAGAAAAACAGGCCAAAGGACGACGAGTCCAATCAGCGAAATCGTGAGATCGATGATCCGCTTGAGCACCAGCGCAGCCGGACTGAACGCGATCTCCCGGATCTCAACCAGGGGCACGCCGCCGAGATCCCCGACCTCCACCCGGCTCAAGCTCATCTGGAACAAATCGGGCACAAGGCGGGCCTTCACCTCGCGCCGGGCACACTCGCGTAACACGTTGAGAATCCTGCGGTGATAGTTCCACGGCAACGTGATGATCACTTCGTCCACGTTCTCGCTCTCGATGATCTCGGAAAGGTTGTCGAGCGGGCCCAATCCCTCAAAACGCCCGATCTTACCCCCACCCTTATTCGGGTTATCATCCACGTATCCGACGATCTCGTAACCCAGGTCCGGACGCGCGACGACCGTGCGCATAACGCGGCGCCCGACCTCCCCGGCACCGACGATGACGATACGCCGCATACCAATCCCCCGCTTCCGCTGCTGAGACTGGATGAAAAAAGCGACCGCACGGTCGAGAGAGATCAGGATAATCATAAAAATCCCGCTCTCCAACAACAACAGGCGGGAGTAGACCAGGGGGCGGACGATGAACGCCCACGCCAACGTGATGACGAAGGTAATACTCACCGCATTCATAATCCGAAAGACGTGCTCCAGCCATACCCGCCCGCGCCAATGGCTGTAGGATCCACTGAGCCACAACACAAGAGGAATCGCAGCCGAAAACACGGCGCTGAAAGGCAGATAAGCGCGGAAAGGAGCGTCGAAGAGGACGTCGATAAACCACTGCAAACGATAGCGCAACACGTACGCTAGCACCATCGCCAAATTGATCATGGCAACATCGAACAGAAGGACCCACCACGGCGCTCCGTCCCGTTGCCGCGGCGCTACGCGAGCGTATTCCGAGCAAGCGCCCATCGATACACCTCCGTTGTCTCCTTCGCCATCTTGGCCCAGGAGAAGTTGCTGGCGTGGGCCAACCCTCTGACGCGAGCCTCCTCGCGCAACTCATCATCGGTCAGTAAGCGATATAAACCCGTGGCAATAGCCTCCTCATCCAACGGCGATACCTGCAACGTCGCATCCCCGCCGGCCTCCGGTAGGGAGGTCGCCGACGATGTAAGCGTCGGAATCCCACACGCCAACGCCTCGAGCACAGGGATCCCAAATCCCTCGTAGATCGAGGGATAGGCAAAGACGCTGGCTGCATTATACCAGAACGGCAGACTCTCCGAAGTCACGTATCCCGGCAGGTGGACCCGATCCTCCAGTCCCAGGCGGGCGACTTCGGCGAGGATACCCTCAAAATACCATCCCTTGGCACCCGCAAGCACCAGATGGACGTCACTGAGATCCAGTCGGGCGAATGCACGTACCAACCGGACCAGGTTTTTTCGGGGTTCAAGCGTCCCCAGATAGAGCACAAAGCGGTCGGGCAACCCCCTCTCCCGACGGAATCGCGCCACGTCCCGATCGGGGCGCGGATAGAAGTCCGGTGAGACACCCGGATACACGGTAAAGATCCGTTCCGAAGGCACGCCGAGGAGACGGTTTATCTCCCGAGCGGTGGCGTTGGAGATCGTAAGGACAGCGGTCGCGCGCCGGCTGGAGAGGCGGGTGAACGCCCTCAGGTAGAGACGATTCGCTGCGCGAAAGAACTCCGGATGACGGATGAAACTCAGATCGTGCACGGAGAGCACCTGCGGACAGACGCGGACCATGGGGGCCACAAACGCAGGCGCGTGGAGAAGTGAGGCTCCCATACGCCGCAGGAGGGGGGGAAGTACGGTCTGTTCCCAAATCACCCGGCGCATGGGCCGGTGCGTGGACCAACGGGAACGACGCACCGCGATGCGATCGCTCGGGGCGGGAATCTCATCCCCCACAAACACCTCGTAGCGGAAGGGTGAGGGGATGTCGTTCAGATGCTCCACGAGACGGGAAATATAGGTCGAAATGCCCGCGCTGCGATAAGAGGCATCTCCGGATAGCAAATGGGCGTTGATCGCAACCAGAGGTCTGATTGTCTGATTCATAGCGTTTTGCATTATAGTGGGCTTTACCGGATTGACAACGTCACGCTTTCTGTCACGCGGCATCAATCCGCTGCGTTCCCTCCCACCGGAGGAGCCAGACACAGGCATACAGCGGCAGAAAAAATTTGCCAGCGCTTACAACTCAGTTACAATGAAGCTGTGCATCGTCAAAAAGGACAAAACGGTAGACTATTATGGACGAAAAGTCGGATCGAAAAAAAGAACAGAAGGCTGTCCACGTGATTGTCGACGGTCGCGTGCAGGGCGTGGGATTTCGCCATTTCACCCGCAACAACGCACAACGTCTGGGCGTTCACGGATGGGTTCGGAACCGCGAGGATGGCACCGTTGAGATCCAGGCGGAAGGTGCTGAGTATCGTCTCAAGCAGTTTCTCAAGCAGATCCGGAAAGGGCCCTCGCATAGTTGGGTGCAAAATGTGGACGTCGAATGGGAAGCGCCCGGGGGGGAGTCCTACGGTTTTCGCGTCCGCTATTGATGAAATGAGGGGTATCCGCCTCATGATGGCACCGGTCGATGCAACCACAGGCGCCCTGGGATCCATGATGTCAATCTCTGCCCCAAACGAAGACCCGCGACCCTATGCTTAAAAAAACAGAGCAAATAGCCTGGTTAGTCCTGAGTCTGGCCTTCATCTCATGTATCGCGCTTGCCATCGGCGTTCCCACGGGCGTGCGCTGGTACCTGCTCAATGCCACGCGTCCTATGAATGTGCGCTTGCAGCCGAGAAGTGGCGCGGTCACCTATCAGCCCCCCGGCAACGCCACCGCCCTCGTGGCTGCCAAAGGTACCCAGCTGTTCAACAGATCCACGATCGATCAAGGGGAAAACGCGGATGCGCTGGTTATTTTCTACCACCCCGATCAGTCCGAGACGCCCATTGCAACCATCCAGCTTTACGGGGAAACCGACCTCACCGTCGGAAAAGCGCGAACGCCGAGATTTGAGGTGAGTCAACTCCCCCATCACATCCAACTCCGCGTCGGTTCCGCGTCCAATATGCGTGTCTCGGTCACGGGCAACGGGCGCGAAGCTCAACTTACCGTGCAAACCCCCCGGGGAACGATCAACCTGCAGGAAGGAACCTTCAAGCTGATCGTCCACCCCAGCCAGACCGACCTCACCGTCATCGACGGACAAGCGCACGTCCCCGATCCCGAAAGCAAACAGAACATAGTTCTCATCCAGTCGCAGCAAACGCAGTTGACGTCGGCGGGATTGGGAGAGATCACCATCGGAGAGCGGAACATCATGCGGACGCTCAACGGGGACTTTGAGGAACCTTTGGCCCCCACCTGGAATATCTACACGGAAAAAGACCGTGAGGACGAAACCGGGGGGGCCGTCAGACAACGTGTGGTCGGAGAATCCCGTTGGGTCGTTTTCTTCACCCGGGTGGGCCAACATTGGGCCCAGACCGGCCTGACCCAGGAGATCAACCAGGATATCCGGGGCGCCAAGTCATTGTACGTCCGCGCGAGGTTACGGGTCGACACCCATACGCTGCCGGTCTGTGGGTCGATGGGAACGGAGTGTCCGATTATGATCCGCCTGCGCTTCAGCGACCAGACAACCGGAAGCCGACCCGAGTGGCTCCAGGGTTTCTATGCGGTGGAGGGCGACGGGACCAACGAGCCCTTCTGTCCCAGCTGTGAGTGGAAAGCCACGCACATTCAGGTCCCGATGGGCGTTTGGTACGATTACGAATCCCCGGATCTGCTGCCCCTCCTGCGGGCCGAGAATATCGATCCGTCGGCCCTCTGGTCGGTCGAAATCTATGCATCCGGTCATACCTATGGATCGGCCATCGACGAGATCGACATTCTCATCGGTGAATAATATCCGATCGCTTGAGCACCCAACCCAGTCAGGAGACGCCCGTGACGATGCCAGAATCTTCAAGATCTGCCCGCTATCCGGTGGGTAAGCTTCCGCAGAGGGATCTCATTGAGCTCCTTGCCGGAACCATCCGTACCCCCGATCCCCGCGTGATCCTCGGCCCCGGATTGGGCAAGGATGCGGCGGTGATCGACTTCGGGGATCGGTATCTGGTGACGAAAACCGACCCGATAACGTTCGCGACCGACGAGATTGGGTGGTACGTGGTCCACATCAACGCCAACGACGTCGCATGCCTGGGGGCCATCCCCCGCTGGTTTATGGTCACGCTCCTGCTGCCGGAGGGACAGGCCGACCGCGATCAGGTCGACACGATCTTCCAGCAGCTCCACGGAGCCGCCGATGATCTCGACGTGACGATCGTCGGCGGGCACACGGAGATCACGCACGGCATTACCCGGCCCATCGCCGTCGGCGCGATGATGGGCGAGGTCGAGCCCGAAGCCCTCGTGCGCTCTGACGGCGCCCGTCCCGGCGACGCTCTTATCCTCACCAAACGCATCGCCGTCGAGGGCACGGCGATACTGACGCGGGAGCTGCGAGAGTCGCTCACAGACGTCTTTGATCGCGAGTTCCTGGATCGAGCCGCCAACTTCCTGCACGATCCCGGCATCAGCGTCGTCGAGGATGCGGCGGTGATCGCTGCGGCGGGCGAGGTTCACGCAATGCACGATCCGACCGAAGGCGGTGTCGCCACCGGCATCTACGAAATGACCCGGACCGCCGGATACGGGGCGGTGATCGAAGCCGACAAGCTTCCCTTTTTCGAGGAGACGCAGGCCCTCTGTATGCACCTCGACCTGAACCCGCTCGGGATCATCGCCTCCGGGTCCTTGTTAGCGTCCGTGGATCCCGATGACGTCTCCCCAATCCTGCGCGCGTTGGCGCGTCACAACATCGAGGCCAGCACGATCGGCTTCGTCCAGGAACGATCGGACATCGTGCTGCGCGACGGTGAGGGGCAGAAACCTATGCCCACTTTCGAACGGGATGAGATCGCCAAGTTGTTCGAAACCCCCGCCAGCGAGGACGCATGACCGCCGGGAAACACACCCGCCCCTCGATGCCGGAGATTCCGCCGGATCGCGAGGACGGCAGCAGTTCGTGGGTTCACAAGGCCCTGATTTTCACCGGAAAGCTGGGCGAGATGCCGCCCATCCTCCTGCTCCCCCTTTTGGTAGGGCTCGTCCTTTTGACGTCGAGGATGTGGCCGACACGGCGCTGGGCGGCAATCCTCGCCGCCGCGTTGTTCTATCTGTTGGACTGGGCGATGCTGGCGCTGCTTCCGCTCGCATTGCGATCCTGGGGTCCGGTGACCCCCTCGCTCCTGGGACTGGCGCTCGTTCGATTCGGTCTTTACACGGTTGGTCTCATCGTCAACAATGAGGCGTTGGGGTTTGCCCTGATCCTCCTCGTTCAGGGGGTCCTCAGCGGGATCGCATTCTATGCGACGTGGATCGAGCCGTTCCGCATTGCGACGACCCATCAGACCCTCCCCCTCGACAACTGGCATGCTGCGAAACCGCTGCGCATCGTCCATATCTCCGATATCCATTTTGAGATCTCGAGTTTGCGCGAGATTGAAGTGCTGGAGATCGTCAAAGAACTCGATCCGGACCTGATCGTGCTCACGGGCGATTACCTCAACCTCTCCTCTGTCTACGACCCTGACGCCCAGGCCGGCTTGTCCGTGTTCTTGGAAAAACTCCGGGCGCCGATGGGTGTCTACGCGATCACCGGCAGCCCCCCGGTCGACGTCCCGGGCATCATCCCCGAGGTCCTTGAGGGCCTCCACATCCGCTGGCTCGACGACGAAGCGACCACAATTCAAGTCGGTGCCCAGACGCTCTGGCTGATGGGCGTACGCACGACGTATCGACTCGAGCGCGACCGGGCAGCCGTGGCAAGGCTGGTCAACGCAGCACCGGCAGAAAGCGTTCATATCCTGCTCCATCATACGCCGGATTTGATGCCGGATGTCGCCGAGATGGACGTCGACCTCTATCTGTGTGGTCACACCCACGGCGGACAGATTTGCCTTCCTCTATATGGCGCGGTGGCGACCAGCTCGCGTTGGGGCAAGCGGTACGAGCAGGGCCGGTACGACGAGAGCGGAACAACGCTCTACGTCTCTCGGGGCCTGGGTCTCGAGGGATTGGGCGCGCCGCGTGCCCGGTTCCTCGCTCCGCCAGAGATCGTCCTCTGGGAACTGACCTCCGCTGAGTACAACTAAATTTGCTGAAATTCATCATTGACACGGGCTCTGTTCTGTGGTATGGTTAAGAAGCTTTAAGAGAGTGACGACAAGTGAATAGAAATTGACGCCTAATGCGCGCACATATAACACATCCCGCAGGGGAGTGTGCGTAGCAGCGGGGGAACCATTGAGGGGCGAGTCGCCGTGGCGCAAGCCATTTGAGATCGCAGGCGTAGGGCAGCTTCTTCAGCCCGAGTCCGACAGCTAACCTCGTAGGCGTAGAAGAAGGACACCTGGTGTAGTAGGTGCCCTTTTTTTGTTGGATAATAGGGGGCGCCTCACTGGATCGGGAGAATGTAGAGATCCATCCAAAGGAGGCGACAGAATGGAAAAGCAGGAGAGTTCTGAAGATCCGCTTGAGCATTCTTTACACGTTGAAGCACCGGTCCTGACGGCCGAAATTCCCACGTCCGTGGTAGCGGAGTTAAAAGCACAGGGACGTGACACGAGTGACATTCAACTCGCCGTAAAATCCGACCTGGGGTCGGATGGGCATTACGGCGAACAATGGCTTTTCATCACCGAGCACGTGCTCCTGGTCTTCGAGCGCGATGAGGATCGCGTGGAGGCGCGCCATCGGTTCGACCTGGGCGACATCGAAGACTCGAAAATTGAGCGCGCGGTTGGCAACGGCCTGATCCAGGTCACGGTCGACCAGCGCCCCCACGTGCTGCTGCACTACTCCAACGACTTGACCAATCGATTTGCCCGGGTGGCCCACTATCTCCAGGAGCGCGCAAAGCACGGACCTGACACCCCCATCCCGGATCCCAATCAGGACGACCACGTCTGTTTGAGTTGCGGCCGTTATCTGGCGGATCCATCCTCAAAAGTCTGCCCGAACTGTATCCAGAAGGGACGCATCTTCAAACGATTGATGATGGAAGCCCAACCTTATTGGGGCAAGGTGGGGATGATTGTGTTGCTCCTGGTCGCAGGTGCTGGGGTCAATCTGCTGCCCCCCACCCTGACGCGCGTTTTGATCGACGACGTGCTGGCAACGGACGGGCGTCCCCAGATGTTGATCTGGATCGTGCTGGGACTGCTGGGATTGCGGATTTCCCACGTCGCCATTATGATCGTCAAGAACTGGCTCACCATCAACGTCAGCGGTCAATTCACCGCCAGCCTGCGGGATAAACTTTTCGCGCACTTGAAGGAGCTGCCGGTCGATTATTTCGACAAACATCAGACCGGTCGGGTGATGACCCGCGTCAACCAGGACACGAGTGAGCTCCAGGGGCTTTTCAGCCAGATGACGACGTTCACCCTGAACATCCTGATGGTGCTCGGGATCGGGGTCGCGCTTTTTACAATGTCGCCCTCGTTGGGGCTCTACGTCCTGATCCCCACACCCTTCGTGATGGCAGCCGCTTACTTCTATCACCGCTACATGCGTCCGCACTTCCGGCGTTTCTGGGTCGCCCGCTGGCGCCTCAACGCGATGCTGAACACCTTCATCTCCGGCGTGCGCGTGGTCAAGGCGTTCGCCCAGGAGAGCCAGGAGGAGGCCCGATACCAGGATCGCAACCGGTCGATGCTGCAGACCCAGTTGCAGGTCAATCTGGCCTGGGGTAAGTTCTTCCCCCTGATCTCCTTTGCATTCAGTGCCGGCGGTCTGATCATCTGGTACGTGGGCGGCAAGGCCGTTCTATCCAATCAGATCACGGTCGGGACCTTGATAGCCTTTATCGGATACCTGGGTATGTTCTACGGGCCGCTCTCGAACCTGACGCACATCAGCCAGGCGATGAACCGTTTCATCACGATCTCGCAACGCACCTTCGAGCTGTTGGACGAGGCCGAGCAGGTACAGCCGGACCGTCCGGTGCGCAAGCCCAATATCGACGGAAGCATCGAATTCGATCACGTCACCTTTGGTTACGATCCCTATTTCCCGGTGATCAGCGACGTGAGTTTCGAGGTCAAACCCGGCGAGATGATCGGGTTGGTCGGCCACAGTGGGGCCGGCAAGACGACGCTCGTTAATCTCCTCTGCCGCTTCTACGACGTGACCCAAGGCGCTATCAAGATCGACGGGGAGGATATCCGTAACCTCTCGATGGAGGAGATTCGCCAACAGGTCGGCATGGTCCTTCAGTCACCCTATCTCTTCCGGGGAACCCTCGCCGAGAACATCGCCTACGGGAAGCCTGACGCTGCTTACGCGGAGATTATCCGCGCAGCCAAAGCGGCCAACGCCCACGACTTCATCACGGCGATGCCCGAGGGATACGACACCATCGTAGGCGAGGGCGGCTCCGGGCTCTCCGGCGGTGAGCGCCAGCGCATCTCCATCGCGCGCGCCATCCTGCACAATCCGCGCATCCTGATCCTGGATGAGGCCACGTCCTCGGTGGACACGAAAACCGAGCGCCAGATCCAGAGCGCCCTGGACGAGCTGGTCAAGGGCCGCACGACGATCGCCATCGCCCACCGGCTCTCCACACTCTACAACGCGGACCGCATCCTGGTGCTCAATCAGGGCAAACTCGAGGAACAGGGCACCCCCGAGGAACTGATGAACAATGAGGGCACCTTCCATAACCTGGTCCAGATGCAGTCACAGATGGCACGCATCGACGGCAGTACGGCGAGTCTGTAACGGAGGATGACGATGACGAGTGCTTTTCGTGTTGTCTATTTGAAACCTGAGGATATCCATTTCGAGCGCCGCGGGGACACCCTGAGCCTTACGGTGACCCAGAACGGCGTCAGCGTGCAGTACCCACGGGTCGTGCTCCGATCCTGCTTTCCCGTCTCCGACAGCCGCGTCTACCTGTCCGTCCGGGATGCATCCGAGGACGAGCAGCCCGAAATCGGGATCATCGAGGACTGGAAGGCGCTGAAGCCCGGGGACCGTGAAGCCGTCGCGGCCGAACTCGATCTCTACTACTTCGTGCCGACCATTCACAAGATCCATGACATTCGCGAGGAACTGGGATTTCTCTATTGGACGGTTGAGACGGACAAGGGAACCCAGGAGTTTGTGATGCGCAACAGTATTATCCGCAACACGCGGCAGGTATCACCGATGCACTGGCTCCTTATCGACGTCAACGACGCCCGCCACGAGATCACCGACGTATCTGAGCTTGACAGCCGCAGCCAAAAGCTGCTGGCGCGGTTCCTCTCCTTCTGATATCAGCGGCAACGATAGGCTGTACAGAAGGATCGGAACCTCCTGACTTGTGTGTCAAGGGGAGTTGCGGTAAGGGGGCCGGGGCTCCCCTTTGATACAGCGTGAACACACGTTTTCTTCCTTTGGGCTGCAGGGGATGTGATTGGCTAAGCCGTCACATCCCCTGCATGCATGTAGGATGTCCATGCGAAACCGGGCGCGCGATGCGTTGACAGAGGGCAAACCGGACCTACAATAGAAGCGCGGTGCAGAGGACGATAAGCGCGCCGTCCCGCACCGAAGTCGATCGGCACGTTACCCCCTATAGAAGGAGAGCCACTTTATGGCAAACCCTGTCACGATTCGAGATATCAAGACGATATTGACCCAACCTGCCGGATCACGGCTTATCATCGTCAAGGTACTGACCTCCGAGCCGGGCCTGTATGGATTGGGATGCGCCACGTTTACCCAACGCTTCCACGCGGTCCATGCCGCGATCGAGAAGCACCTCAAGCCCTTTGCCATCGGGCGCGACGTCTCGCGCATCGAGGAGTTCTGGCAGATGGGAATGGTTCACGGGTATTGGCGCAACGGCCCCGTGTTGAACAACGCGATCTCCGGGATCGACGAGGCCCTATGGGACATCAAGGGCAAGATGGCCAACATGCCCGTCTACGACCTCCTCGGCGGCAAGACCCGGGAGGCTGCGGCGGTCTACACCCACGCCAACGGGAAGACGCCGGAGGAGGTCGCCGACAACGTCAAGCAGTTCATGGAGGAGGGGTACCGCTACATCCGAATCCAGATGGGCGGCTACGGCGGCAAGGGCGCGCCGATGGTCAAGCCGGAGGGCGCCCCCTCGGGAGCGTACTACGATCCCCGCGATTATACCCGCAAGATGCTGGGCATGATGGAGCACGTCCGCAGCGAGGTCGGTGAGGAGATCGAGCTCCTTCACGACATCCACGAGCGCCTGCAGCCCATCGACGCCGTGCGGTTCGCCAAGGACGTCGAGAAATTCAACCTCTTCTTCCTGGAGGACGCCCTGGCGCCGGAGGACGTGGCCTGGTTCCGCAATATGCGGGCTCAGTGCGCCACACGTCTGGCTATGGGCGAGCTCTTCAACAACCCCCATGAGTGGAAGATGCTGATCGAAGAGCGGCTCATCGATTACCTCCGGATGCACGTCAGCCAGATGGGCGGTATCACCCCGGCGCGGTCCATCGCTCTCTACGCCAACGCGAACGGGGTCCACACGGCATGGCACGGCCCCGGCGACACCTCCCCGGTAGGACACGCTGCCAACCTCCACCTCGATCTCTGGGCCCCGAATTTCGGCATCCAGGAGTGGTGCCGGTTTAATGACCTGGTTTACGAAATGTTCCCCGGTCTGCCCGAGGTGCGCGACGGCTACATGTATCCTAACGACAAGCCGGGCCTGGGCATCGATATTGACGAGGAGCTTGCGTCGAAATACCCGGTCCAGGACACCATCGAGCAGTGGACGCAGACCCGTTGGCCTGACGGCAGCCCGGTTCGGCCCTGACCGGACCGTATCCCTGAGTCCGGCGAACACCCTGAGCACACGAAACACTCCGGCGGATGCGGTCAAACGCGCATCCGCCGGAGTGTTTGACGGCCCCGGGTCCTCTATGGCACCACTCGAACGAAATCCGGGTTCATAGCGCGCGCACGTCCTCGCCCGTCAAGTGACATTCGTCCGTTCCGCAGTTACCGGTTGACATATCGGCGATCTCGGCCATAATAATCGCTTAGAGTTAAGTGCGACAAATTGGCAAAACAGGCAGCGTCAGCGTGGGACCCACCCAATAGACAAGGTTGAGGCGCCTGACTTCAAGGAGGAGGAAAGATGCACAGCAAGAGAACAAGCATTTGGATCGTCGCCGTCGCCCTGTTGACCCTCGCACTTTTGTCGGGGTGCCAACAAGGGTCCGGTAAGCTCATCGTCGCCACCGACGCCACGTGGCCCCCGATGGAGTTTGTAAACGAGGACAAGGACATCGTGGGCTTTGATATCGATCTGATGAACGCCATCGCGGAGGAGGCGGGATTCGAAGTCGAATACAAAAACGTCGCGTGGGATGGTATCTTCGCCGGGCTCGCCGCGGGGGAATACGATGCGATTATTTCCTCGGTGACCATCACAGAGGAGCGGCAGGAACAGTATGACTTCTCCGATCCCTATATCAACGCGGGCCAGATTGTAGTCACCCAAATCGGCAGCGAGATCACGGGGCCGGACACATTGGCGGGACATACCGTCGGTGCCCAGATCGGCACCACGGGCGCTTTCGCCATCGGCGAGATGGAAGATGTGACCCTGAGTGAGTACGATGAGGTGGGTCTGGCCTTCGAGGATCTTGTCGCCGGGCGCATTGACGCGGTCGTCTGTGACACGCCCGTCGCCGCGAACTACGCCCTGCAGCGGGATGAGTACAAGGCCCAGCTGGAGATCGTGGGCGAACCGTTCACCGACGAGCAGTACGGTATCGTCGTCCAAAAGGGCGACGCCGACACGCTCGAGATGATCAACGAGGGGCTCGACGCCGTGCAGGAACAGGGGCTCATCGAGGAGTTCGAGAGCGAGTGGCTCCGGTAATAACCGAGGATCGGACCCTCATCGTGTGACGCAGCAGCTTGAGTCAAGCCCGCGCTCGCACAGGTTCGATCGCCACGAAGGCCCGGACAGAGAACACAAAGCGGCGGTTTTGTGTTCTCTGTCGCGCGTTTTTAAGCCCGAAAACTCGGACTCTGCAAGGATGCAACCGTCATAGCGTCAAGCATCACGGCCCGTCTGCATAATTTCTTCGAGACTCAGACGAACCACCCGGAATGGAGCGTGCTTATGGATACAATAGAGACCGTGCAACCCCCCTCCCCCCCACCCACCGCCCAGATCTGGCAGGATGACAGTGCGGCAATTCCCAGGGAGCGAAGTCTGGTCACGGCCTGGTGGATCGCGGTCCTGTCGGCCATCACCTTTATCATCGGTGCAGCGATTCTCAAGCCGGACCCCTACGCCGAGATTCTCACCTTTGTCAGTGACGGCCTCATCGCGACCTTTCAGATGACCATCGTTTCGATGACCTTCAGCCTGATTCTGGGCCTCTTCGCAGGATTGGGGCGCTCGTCCCGGGTCAACTGGATCAATACCCTGGCCTCCCTCTACGTCGAGGTGATCCGGGGGATACCGCTCCTGGTCCAACTCTTCTGGATCTACTACGCGCTCTCCCGTTTCATCCAGCTCGGCCCCCAGGTGTCCGCCGTCTTGGGGCTTACCATCTGTTACGGCGCCTATATCGGCGAGACCTTTCGGGCCGGCATCCAGTCCATTCCGAAGGGACAGATGGAGGCCTCCCGCGCGCTGGGCCTCAGCCGAACGCAGTCGATGCGCCACGTCATCGTCCCGCAGGCGATCCGCATCGTCCTCCCCCCGGTCGGCAATGAGTTCATCGCGATGCTGAAGGACTCGTCGCTCGTCTCGGTCCTCGCCATCTCAGACCTACTCCGGCGCGGTCGGGAATACGCATCCCGTACGTTCGCTTATTTCGCCACCTACACCCTGGTGGCCCTGATCTACCTTCTGGTCACCCTGATCTTCTCCCGGGTCGTCTTCTACATTGAGCAGGGGATGTCACGGCAGGAGGAGGGCACGCCGATTACGGTGATGCACCGCCTGGCTGGCAGCGTCGTCGATCTCGTCGTGATCGACTTCCTGGCCCTGCCCATCTGGGGGCTGGCCCGGACCGTCCTTCCGGAGGGGACGAACGCGGGACCGCTCATTCTCACAATGATGGGCGTGCTCACGATCGCTTACCTCCTCTTCTCCTGGACCCGGATCGGGAGAACGCCGGGGATGATGGCGGTGGGCCTGCGGCTCATCGACCGCGGAGGGCAGAACCCCACCTTATCCCAGGCCGTCAAACGTCTGTTGATCGCGTTCCTGCCGCTGCCGGGGTTGAGTTACGTAGGCGTCCTCCGACCGCTGGGCGGTTACCCCCTTCAGGATCGGTTCACGCAGACGTTCGTGGTTCGCAACTAACAGGAGGTAGCCCATGGAAAACACAATTGTCGAAATCCAGAACCTCTCCAAGCACTTCAGAAACATCGAGGCAGTCCGGGACGTCAGTTTGAGCGTCCGAAAAGGCGAGGTCGTCGTTATCATCGGGCCCAGCGGATCCGGTAAATCGACTTTGTTGCGATGCGTCAACCGCCTGGAGATCCCCGACCGTGGCACGATCATCATCGACGGTGTCGAGATGCGTAACGACGAAAAGCTCATCAACCAGGTCCGTGCCGAGGTCGGCATGGTCTTTCAGCAGTTCAACCTCTTTCCCCATATGACCGCCTTGGAGAACGTCACCCTGGGCCCCATCGTCGCCAAGGGATGGGAGGAGGATCGTGCCGCAGACCTGGCCCGGGAGCTCCTTGCCAAGGTCGACATCCCCGAAAAGGCCGGCTCCTATCCCGAGCAGCTCTCGGGGGGGCAGCAGCAGCGGGTTGCCATCGCCCGCGCCCTGGCGATGCAGCCCAAGGTGATGCTCTTCGACGAACCCACCTCCGCGCTGGACCCCGAGATGATCAAAGAGGTCCTGGATGTGATGCTCGATCTGGCGGAGGAGGGGATGACGATGCTGGTCGTCTCCCACGAGATGGGCTTCGCCCGCGCCGCGGCCGACCGCATCGTCTTCATGGACGCGGGACGTGTGGTCGAGGTGACCACCCCCGAGCAGCTCTTCTCCGCGCCAAAACACGAACGGACCCGCCAATTTCTCAGCCAGATTCTTCAATAGCATCCCGCCCGCATCGCTTACCGAAAGATCCCCGGAGATCCTTCCCGGAAGGGAGGAACCGCCTTTCAGCATCCGCATCAAGCCCATAAACACCGCCACCTCGCCACCAACCTTGCGTTTTCCTCATTCAGAGGTAAGGTAAGAGCCAGGTGAAAATCGTGCACACGTCTTGGTGCAGGTGCCGACGTACACGTGGATTCGCGGGCGACCCCGATCCACCAACGACGTGTCCGCCACGGCCTGATGGAGGGCGTCATTGACTAAGGAGCAGACATCTCAGACCAGCCGCGAGCGTGTGATTCGCACGCTCCGCTTTGAAAACCCCGATCGTGCGCCCCGTGATCTCTGGACGCTTCCCGGCATCCCTATGTTTCACCAAGGGGAGTTGGACGCGATGTTGGATCGCTATCCCACCGACTTTGCCTATCCCGACTTCACCTATGGCCCTGCCGACCGCGCGAGGGGAAAACCCCACGAGGTCGGCACCTACGTCGACGCGTGGGGATGTGTCTGGCAGGTCGGCGAACCGGGGGTTATCGGCGAGGTCAAGGGCCCGCCCCTCGACGACTGGTCGGCGCTCGCCTCCTACCAGCCGCCCTGGGAGGTCATCGAGAACGCGGACTTCAGCCGCGTCAATGAGAGCTGCCGTCGGAGCGACAAGTTTATGCTGGTGTGGGGAACCGCGATCAACCCCTTCGAACGGATGCAGTACCTCAGGGGAAGCGAAAAGCTCTACATCGATCTCGCGTATGGCACGCCGGAGGCGCTCAAACTTCGCGATATGCTGCACGACTATTATCTGGCGGAGCTCAACCGCTGGATCGAGACGGACGTCGATGGTATCGCCTTGATGGACGACTGGGGCGCACAAAATCAGCTCCTCATCTCCCCCCGGATGTGGCGCGAGTTTTTCAAGCCCCTCTATGCCGAATACTGCGAGATCATTCACAGCGCTGGCAAATTCGCGTTCATGCACTCGGATGGCCACATCACGGCGATCTATCCGGATCTGATCGAGATCGGGGTGGACGCCCTCAACTCGCAGCTGTTCTGTATGGACATCGAATCGCTGGCGCGGCGATTTAAGGGCGAGATCACATTCTGGGGAGAGATCGACCGCCAGCACGTCCTGCCCTTTGGCACGGTGAGCGAGGTCAAAGCCGCCGTGCGACGGGTGCGCCGGGCGCTGGACGACGGAACCGGCGGCGTCATCGCCCAGTGCGAGTGGGGGAATGACGTACCCGCAGAGAATGTCGCAGCCGTCTTCGAGGCCTGGCAGGAACCCCTGGATCTGATCGTCAATCCCTGAGCGAACCGCAAATCACATTTCAGACGTTACTTGACTGCTAGGAGACCGTTATGATTCACAAGCAAACGTTTCGAGTTCGATGTATCGGGCTGTGGGTGATCGCAATCGTGCTGGTGGTATCCGCGTGCACGTCCGCCGAGACCCCCCCCCACACACCCGAGCCGACGGAAGCGGGCGAGGTGGAGGCCGAAATCCCGGAGACTGAACCCGCGCCGACGTACACGCCCTACCCGACCTACACCCCCTATCCCACGCCGACACCGGAGCCTACGGAGCCGCCGCCAACCGCGACGCCGGTTCCAACCGAAACCCCACCGCCGACCGACACTCCGGAGCCTACGCCGACGGCAACCTCGACCCCGGCGCCCACCGCGACCGAGGCCCCCGAAACCTCACCGGAAAGGGAGGTCGTTCAACCCCAGCCCCAACCCCCATCGGGCAGCGACGTCGTGGAATACGACGCCCTGACCCGGTTGGAGGACCCCACCGTTGCGCCGCCTCTCACAGTCTTGCTGAGCGCAAACCACGCCCTGGAGGGCTATACCTACCGCATCTCCGGGCTCGTGAGAAATGACGGAACGCAGAACTACGCCGGTCTCTCCGTGATCGCCACCTTCTTCACCGACCAGGGGGGAAGGCATGGTCCGATCCGCGCCAACGTGGAATGTCCGGTCCTGGCGCCGGGAGAGGTCTGCCCCTTTATCCTGGATGCCACGGCCAAGCATCTGACGTCGTTCCATCTCCATCCGGAGGGGTATCCGACCGAGCGCCCCTCCTCACCGGTCAACGTCATAAGTACGGGGCGTTACCGGGACGGCGTGGGATTCGTCCATCTCACGGGCCGGGTGGAAAATCCCAACCCCTTCCCCATCAAGAACGTGACCATCAACGGCGCGTTGCTCAACGTCCGGGGTGAGATCGTCAGCCTGGGGACCGATCTCGTGCTGGAAACACTCGAGCCCGGTGCCGGGGCGTCCTTTGACGTGCCCGTCAGGGGCGTGCCCTACGCGCAGACCCGGCTCTACGTCAGCGGGGAAAACCAGTAATGCGTCCCGTATCGTGGAGCTTTCTGCTGGGGAGCCATAACGCGGAGATCGGGTTTGGTGCCGCGATGGAAGTGCTCACATGCGGCGGTTCGGCGATGGACGCCGTCGAGATCGGCATCCGGCGCGTGGAGGCCAATCCGGAGGATCACTCGGTGGGATATGGCGGGTATCCCAACCTGCTCGGCGAGATCGAGCTGGACGCCGCCGTGATGAACGGGTCCGACCGCACGAGCGGTGCGGTCGCCGCCCTGAAAGGGTACGCCTATCCCATCTCTGTCGCCCGGAAGGTGATGGACTTCCTGCCCCACGTCCTGCTCGCCGGTGAGGGTGCGGCCCGGTTCGCCCGGGAGATGGGATGTGAGACCCGGGATCTTCGCACGGACGAGGCCTATGCGGTATGGGAGAAACGGCTGCGCGAGGATATGTCCGATGAGGAATTCGAGGCCCTGGACGACCGGACCGACCTCAGGCGTTGGGTCGAGATGGCCTCGGATCCGGAGCGCACACACGGCACCGTGAACCTCATCGCCCGCGATCGGGAGGGCCACCTCGCGGTCGGCATCAGCACCAGCGGATGGTCGTGGAAGTATCCCGGACGCGTAGGGGACTCCCCCATCATCGGTGCGGGGCTCTACGCCGACGATCGCTACGGGGCCGCCGCGTGCACCGGCACCGGGGAGATGGCGATCCGCGCAGCGACCGCACACACCGTCGTCGGCGGGATCCGGCACGGTCTCTCCCTGCGCGAGGCGGCCCGTGAGGCGATGACCGACCTCAACGAGCTCGGCGGGCGGTATATCAGTGGGATGAACCTGATCGCCGTCGACGCCGCAGGCAACCACGTGGGCCTCAGCAGTTACGAAGATCGGACGTACCTCTATTTTGACGAATCGATGCAGAGTCCGCAGGAGCAGGCTCGCGTTCAAGTGTCAGTGGAACCACGATGGCAAAGGAGATACCGATGAGCGAAGGTCAACACGAAGCCAACGCATGGTACAGCGGCGAGCACCTGAGCCGTATCGCGTACCCCATGGGCGGTATCGGCGCCGGGATGATCTGCCTGGAGGGCGCCGGCGCGCTCTCCCACGTATCGGTGCGGGGCGCGCCGCAGGTTCGCAACGAACCGTTGATGTTCTCGGCGCTCAGCGTCGAGAAGGACGACGCTAACGTTGCCCGGGTGCTGGAGGGTCCCGTCCCCTCCTGGAAAATCTTCTGCCCGGAGGACGCCGGCAACGGCCTGGGCGGATCGGATTTCGGACTCCCGCGCTTCGACGATGCGAGATTCCGGGACCGCTTTCCGTTCGCCACGATCGAGCTCGGTGACGCCGACGTCCCTCTAAAGGTGAGCCTGACCGGCTGGAGCCCGTTCGTACCCGGCGACGCGGACAACGCCAGCCTGCCGGTCGCGGGATTGGAGTACACGTTCGCCAATCCCACCGGTGAGATGATCCGCGGAGTCTACTCCTTCCACGCCCGCAACTTTATGGCGACCGAGTCCCCCGGTGAGGCCGTGCGGCGGACTGAGAACGGCTTCGTCCTCTGGCAGCCGGCGGGCGAGCAGAAACCTGAAGACCAGGGCGCGTTCAGCGCCGTGATCGACGATCCCGACGCCCGGGTCGACTGCGCCTGGTTCCGAGGCGGCTGGTTCGATGCCCTCACGATGGTTTGGAACGCGATAGAAGCGGGGGGTGCTCCGGCAGCCGATCCCCCCGACTCGGGAGACCCGAGCCCCGGCGGCAGCCTCTATGTCCCCTTCGAGCTCCAGCCCGGCGAGGAGAAGGTGATCCGCCTGCGGCTCGCGTGGCACGTACCCCACACCGATCTGCGGCTCGGGGAAGATCCCGAGGAGGGGTGCGGCGAGGACACCTGTGCCTGCCGGTCAGGCACACACCGGCCCTGGTACGCCGGCGTTTTCCCCGATATCGAAGCCGTCAACAGCTACTGGCGCGAGCACTACGACGCACTGCGCGAGGAGACCGACGCCTTCTCAACCTGCTTCTACGACACGACCCTCCCCCCTATAGTGGTGGAGGCCATCGCCGCGAACCTGACCATCCTGAAATCCCCGACTGTCCAGCGCCAGACCGACGGCAAGCTCTGGTGCTGGGAGGGATGCTGCGATACCCACGGCTGCTGTCGGGGGTCGTGCACCCACGTCTGGAACTACGCCCAGGCGATCCCGCACCTCTTCCCGTCACTGGAGCGCACGCTTCGCCACACCGAGTTCTTCGTCGATCAGGACGAGCGGGGCCACCAGGCCTTTCGGGCCAACCTCCCCATCCGCCCACCCACCCACGACTTCCACGCTGCCGCCGACGGTCAGTTGGGCGGCATCATGAAGGTCTACCGCGAGTGGCGTATCAGCGGGGACGAGATGTGGCTGCGGCGCTACTGGCCCAAGGTCAAGCAGTCCCTCGACTACTGCATCGAGACCTGGGATCCGAAGCATCAGGGCATCCTGGTCGAGCCCCACCACAACACCTACGACATCGAGTTCTGGGGGCCGGACGGAATGTGTACATCCTTCTACCTCGGCGCGTTGAAAGCAGCTTCGGCGATGGGCAAAGCGGTCGGCGACCCGGTCCCCCTTTACGAGGACCTCTTGGGCAAGGGCACGG
>CAYMAQ010000012.1:0-11425 GCA_964388385.1 uncultured Anaerolineales bacterium
AGGAACTGCAGCATGACGCGTGTTTATTGTGGGGGCGGTCCTTTAAGCCGTGAGATCTTTACTCAATCGCTACAATCTCAAAGACTAGATCGCCATCCGGTGCTGTGATGACGGCTTTTTCACCGACGTGTTTACCCATCATCGCGCTGCCAAGCGGCGACTCATTAGAGATTTTTCCCTTGCTGGGATCGGCTTCCTCGGAACCCACGATCAAATATTGTTCCGTTGCATTCTGACCCTCTTCACGAACGGTCACGGTATCGCCCAATCCAACATGATCGGTGCCTTGCTTGTCTTTCGCGATGATCTTTGCTTTTCTCAGTTTATCGGATATCTCTAGGATGCGACCTTCAAGAAAGGACTGTTCACGACGAGCTTCCTCTAACTCCGCGTTTTCAATCAACTCACCTTCACCCAGTGCGTCATGGAGTCGGTTTGCAACCTCCTGCCGCCGAACTGTTTTCAGGTATTCCAACTCTTTCTCTAAGGATTCATACCCTTCCCGGGTCAGATAAACGACTGACCGTGTGACCATCCCGCATCTCCTTTAGCCATAAATATACCAAGGGTACCCTCAAAAAGGGTACCCGTCCAACATAAAAAAGAAACCCGGGAGCAAATTCCGCTCTCAGGAGTCAATATCATACCATATTTCACGGTTTTGTAAAGCATCGATCAAAAAACCGTGAAAACTTACAATGGGAAGCGACCGGGGCCGCTACCTTTCCGGGCTCATCCGTCGTTAGGCACCTGACGTTTCCACAACGGACTGAACCACGCGGCGAACCTGTTGTGCGACCAGGCCGCGCGGCTGAATCTGGACCATAGGCTTGCCATGGCGTGCGCTTTCATAGGCCAGGTCTGAGGCCGGGGGGATGCCACCGATCATCTCACGGTGAAGGGTCTGTTCGATCATTGTCCGGCTCAACGCCCCGGAAGCCGGGACGCGATGGATAAGCACCAGTTGTACGTTGTGACTGCCTATGTCCAACTCATCCAATGAATCCAGCATCTGCTGAGCTAATTTCATCCCGATGGGATTGGGATCGACAGTCAGGATGACGGTCTCGGCCATCTGAAGGGCTTCTGCATAGGGCGGATCCAGCCGGGGCGGAAGGTCCAGGATGAGATAATCGTTTTCCGTGCTGAGGAATCGCAGAAGCGTACGCGTAAACCCCTCAGTCAACCTCGGATTGATGCCGATGGGCCTGGACTCACTCGTCAAGACCTGGAGGCCGGTGCCGTGTCGGATCATCGATTCGTGTAGTATGTCACGGGTCAGGTAAGAGAGGGGTTCGGTGAGAAGCCGAGGAAGTCCAGATTCTCCTTCTAAGCCAAGCTGAAATCCCACGGTCCCACTGCCCTCTTGAAGCTCGACGAGGGCGACTCTTTTATCCTTGTGCATATTCTTGATCTCGACGGCGGTATTCACGGTCAAGGTCGTGGTGCCAAGGCCCCCTTTGCTTGGTAAAAAGGCGACGATGTGGCCTTGTCGGGTTTCCGCCGCATCTTTTCGGGCTGTGCGCTGTAACAATGCTTCAATTCGAGAGATGAGTTCCCGTGGATGCACCGGCTTCGCGAGGTAATCATCGGCGCCGGCCTGGAAGCCTGCGATCTTGTCATTGATCGCGGTTTTCGCTGTGAGCATCAGAATGGGGATCGATTCCGTGGCAGGATGCTTCCGGAGCTGAGCCGCGACTTGATATCCATCCATATCGGGCATCATCACATCGAGAATGATGATATCTGGATTGGCTTCGATGGCCTTTTGCAGCGCCTGTTGACCCGATGCGGCAGCCAAGATCTGATAGCCTTTGCGTTCCAGCATCAAGCCCACAAGGCGCAAAGCATCAACATCATCATCGGCGATCAGAATGCGACGAGGCTTCATCTCAGACTCACTTTCCTTACCAGCGCTCTCCTACCCTCATTATACTCAGCCTATGAGATGCTACAAGTTCCTTATTGAAATCGACGCCGCTCCGGATTTGTAGCTGCTGATGCATCCGCTAGGGGATGAGCTTTGATACGACCATTGCGAGCACGGCTAGCAGCGTGATGATCGACAATCCGTAGCGGCTGGTTCGACGGAGTGCTGTTCCCTCACTCCCACTCAACCCCACGGTGCTGCAACCGACGATGATCTTGGCCGGCGAGAAGACCGACCCCACGGCGGCCCCGGCATTGTGAATAGCGAGGACGAACGGTACGGTGAGCCCCAATGCCTGAGCGACATTCTGCTGAAATGCGCCAAGCAGGACGTTGGAGTTCGTATTGCTACCCGTCATGAAGGCACCCAGCGCTCCAATAAAAGGCGATATCAGAGGGAAAAATTGACCCGCTAGCGTGGCCATACCCTCTGAGAGCAACGCCACCATCCCGGCCAGTTGCATTGTGGTGGCCATCGTCATCATAGCCAAAATCCCGAGCGTGGATTTGATGCCGCTACGCAGGACGCCTTTGCGTATGATCTCTCCGCTTCCCGGCGGCAGATTGCCCCGGGCCTTGGCCAAGAGCAGGGTGAGAATGCCTGTCAGCACCAGTTGTGCACCGGGATGTCCGAAGATCGAGATACTCTTGGTCGTCCCGGCCGGAATTCGGGTCCCATTTGCAAGCGTCAGCGCCGGCACCCTGATCTGGAGGATCACCTGATTGAGTGTCTGTTTCAGGGCTGGGATGAGGTTGGCGGTCAGGATGATTACGATCAACAGTATATACGGGATCATCCGTGAGAGGGTTTTTTTCCATGAGATCGGTACGTTTTCCGCCTCATCACGTCGCCGAACGAGCGCCCAGATGGAACCGATGATCAGGCCGGTCAAGCCCCCAAGCATCGAGGCGATATTTGGGAGTCCGTTGTTGGCGGCGATGAACTGAACGGCGGCCATGCCCGATGCCATTGTGAGCATCGGGCCAAGATCCCGTCGGATCTGCGTGCCGCGTTTGGATTTTTCCTGTCCTGCCACAATGACAAGCAGGAGCCCGCCGACTGCAAAGCAGACCAGACCGAGAGCCACAGCCATCCAGGGCGCGATGACGCTGTCGGGCATTCCGGTGGCAGAGATCAGGGCTTCGTAAGACGCGCCCAAGGACCCAAAGGAGACGGCCCAAGCCAGGCCCAATGAGGGCATGACCACGGCCTCTACTGCGCTGAAACCCATCGAGACGAGGATGGGCGCGACCACGGCGACGGGTACACCGAATCCCCCCACCCCTTGCAGGAAGGACGCAAAGCCCCATGCCAGGAGCAGAACCTGTAGCGTCTTTCCAGGGCTTAATTGGCGGAGCGATGTAGCCATTGCCGTGAGCGTGCCATCAGCCTCCGTGATCCGAAAAAAGAATAGGGCGCCCCAGATGATGTAGAGTACGTAGGCAGCGCGGAAAATACCCTGCACCTGGGCCCACAAAAGCGCCTGGGGGCCGGCGCCAAACACTAAAGCAGCGATCGTTACAGCCGCGATCCATCCAGCGGCGCCCGCTTGGGCGCCACTCCAATGGAAAACCAGCATAAGGACTAAGATTGTGATTAAGGGTAGTGCCGCGAGTAAGAGGGTCATAAGCCGCCTTTTGTTTTCTACTTTGCTATGTTCTGTTTTGCGTTGCCATCGATATGACAGGGACGTTCAGTGATTCACGTTCGAATCGATAAAGCGCTGAATATAGGAACTGCACCTATACCTTGTGGGTATACGTGCAGATGTGGAGCCATGCGTAACTTCAATATGGACCCTTCAGTTTTGACCGTAGAGATGCCCCTTGACCTCCATAACTTCGCGCTTGAACTGATCATCTTCGTCCATCAGTTCCCGGATGCGATCACAGCCGTATAAGACAGTGGTGTGGTCCCGCCCTCCCAGTTCCTCTCCGATTTGGGGAAGCGAGGCGTCGGTCTCCTCCCTCAGCAAGAACATCACGACCTGGCGGGGGCGGGCAATCCGCCGGGTGCGCCGGGCCCCTCGTAATTCGTCCTCGGTCAAATTGTAGAAATCGGCGACGGTGTGGATGATATCCTGGGCCGAGACTTCGGGCTTATTGGGCATCAAATGCATCAGGGCTTTCTGGGCGACCGTCTTGTCCAGGGGCATATTCGTCAGGCGTGCCATCGCCAGGATGCGGTTTAGAACCCCTTCTAATTCGCGAATATTGCTCTCAACGTGGGTTGCGATGTAACTGAGAAGGTCATTGGGTACATCGACGCCAATCCGCTCTGTTTTCGCTTGCAAGATTGCCATCCGCGTCTCATAATTGGGAGGTTGGATGTCCACGATCAATCCCCACTCGAAGCGAGATCGCAGACGTTCCTCCAGCGTGACCATAGCTTTCGGCACCCGGTCACTGCTGAGGACGATTTGGCGTCCGTTATCACGGAGTGTGTTGAATGTATGGAAGAATTCCTCCTGGGTACTTTCCTTGCCGGCGATGAACTGAATATCATCGACAAGGAGGACATCGGCGGTACGGTACTTCTCCCGGAACTGCTCGGTCGTGTGAGTGCGGATCGATTCGATGAGATCGTTGGTGAACGTCTCCGAGGTTATGTAGATAACCTGCATATTCTTACGGTAGCAGGTGTGTCCGATAGCGTGGAGAAGGTGGGTCTTGCCGAGCCCGACACCCCCGTGTATAAAGAATGGATTATAGGCCTGCGCTGGAGACTCCGCGACCGCCAGAGATGCAGCATGGGCGAGTTGGTTGCTGGAACCAACCACAAAGTTCTCGAACACATAATCGTCGTTTAACCCCGGGTCACGTGTGGGTTCTTCTTGCATAGGCTCCTCGGTCTCTCGGAATAGAACGGGCGCGTTGTCTCGCTTTTTGTCCTCATCCCACGGTTTATTCTCCCAAACCACAAAGCGGACGTTCAGATCCTCACCGGCGATACGGGTCAGCGTTTTCTGGATCAAGGGATGGAGCCGATTTTCCAGCCACTCCACGGCATAGCCATTTTTGACACCGACGAGCAACGTATCTCCGTTCTCTCGTCCTAGGCAGTGGGTGTCTCGAAGCCACGTATCAAACGTTGTCCGCGCCATTTTCAGTTCGAGTTCACCCAGGGCAGCTTGCCATGTTCTTTGCAGTTTTAATTGTTCCATGCAACACCTCTTGATTGAGCGTCGCGCAAAACGTCGCCTATTTGATCTAAACCGTATTCAATGGGGTGGATGCGGTCTCGACCTTGGGATGATCAAGGTGCTAGAGGAGATCCTTTCGCATCACCACCTTTATTCTACCAAAGATTTCGGGCCAGGACAACGTTTTACGGTCGAATTATCTTAAAAAGCGTTAAACTTTAATTTTGCTATTGTGGCTGTGGATAGCAAATAATTTTATAACTAGATGTTCCGGTGGCTCCCTCCCTCACCCCCTAGATGTGCTATAGACCCTGTGGATATCTTTGTGGATAAGTGAACAACATTTGTAATCTCAACGTATTTTGTCTACATAGGGTCTGTTACGATGGTTCTTTCTCGCCCCCTCGCGCTGGTTGCCGGCGTTTTCTATTCAGCTTTGGGAAGCAGCACGTCTATTTTCGCGCCAACGCGTTCTTAATGAATCGAGAGTCCGCGTGAAGCTCATCCATTCTTCCACCGGAACGACCAGTGCCGTCTCTTTAGGATGAAGGAGATAGGGGTGCAGCCAGAGCCGGAGCCACCATTTGGGCAATGGGTAGCCTTTGAGATCTACGATCGGTACGGTTTTCCCGTAAAGCGTATGATAGATGCGAGAGCGGGCCGGCTTTTCCTCTTGCGGAGGGAAGATGCTGCGGAATTCCACAGGACGCGTGAGGACGATACGCGCATAGGACACGGCAACAATCATAAGCGGGGCGTGGATCACGAGGCGGTTAGACTCACATTGGACATTTGCGTGACTGGCTAAGAGCGTGTAGATCACGATCAATCCCCCGGCAATGGCGATGATCAGTGCGAGCGGGCCGGTGGGCGGCTGGATGCCCCATTCATTTATCTCCTCGGGATCCAGTCCGCGCCCCGTCCACCAGAGGGCGAGCCCCGCCGCGACGACCAGGAGCGCCGGTGTTCTCCAGCGCTTCGCCAGCATTTTGTAAGGTAGGAGCTTAAAGCGGGTCGTCGTTGAGCCGTTCATAATGTATTCTCCTCGCTCTTTAGACGCTGATAATAATCGCAACATGCCTGTAACGGACACCGTTCACACTCTGGCGATCGGGCCTGACATATCCGGCGTCCATGCCGGATGAGATTAAGGTGGAAGGGGTAGTAGATCTCCTCGGGCAGCAAGTCCTCAAGGATATCGTGAGCTTGCTCGCGTGAAGCTTTCTCCGGGATCAAGCCCAGTCTCTTGGTCACTCTGTGTACGTGTGTATCGACCGGGAAGGCCGGGCGGTTGAGAGCGAAGAGGAGGACGATGGCTGCAGTCTTTGGGCCCACCCCCTTGATGTCAAGAAGCCACCCCCGAGCCTTATTGAGAGGCATATCGCGGAGGAAATCCAGGGTGATCTCGCCCTGTTCCTCGGTGATACGTTCCAAAGCTTGTTGGATGCGCGGGCCTTTGCTGGGCCCCAATCCCGCCGGTCGAATGGCTTCCACGACCTTCTCCGTGGGGGCATCTCGAACCGCCTCCCAGGTTGGGAACCGTTCCCTCAACTGATTGTAGGCGACATCGCGGTTCTGGTCGTTGGTGTTTTGGCTTAGAATCGTGTTGACGAGCGAGGCAACCGGATCGGAACCCGAGGTGTTCTCCGGCTTACCGTACAACTCAATCAACTGTTCGTGGATGTGAAGTGCTTGTTCACGACGCTTTTCATGCTGGGTCATAAGGTGTCTCCGTCTCCAATGCTCGATGGGCCCGGCAGAGCCATTCCCGCTCGGGCTCAAACGTCAGATGCTCGCGGGCCTCCTGCCAGGAGACCCAGAGCGTGATAAACTGCGATGCATCGGGTTGGGGGCGGGGACGCCGGTGCAGGGTACGCGCTCGCATCAAATAGTAGTGCTCTGTTCGCTCAACGATATCCCCTTCCAAGGGAAAGACGACGAGTTGTTCTCCGAGGTCGCTTAGAATCTCCAGGTCATCAAACCCCGATTCCTCGGATACTTCGCGAAGGGCCGTCTCTCGCACAGACTCATCGGATTCGACGTGTCCCTTCGGGAGTCGAATCTCGTCTCTCGATGGTCGGATGAGGAGGAGCACCTGCTCCCTTGACGGGTCGAGCACCACGCCACCTGCCGCCGTATAGCCCCTGACGTTCATGCTCTCATCCCTCTCCTTGAATCTCCGGGTTCGAGTGGCTTTTCCTATGTATACTCGAAGATCGTATATTGACAACCGTCGGACCTAGGGCAACCGTAGTTGGCCGAAAAGGCTCAAAGCCCCACATCTTAGGGACGGTTTCGTTGCCAGATGCCCCCTTAGCCCAGGTTATAATCGCCAAAGAAGGGGCTTTGAGCCCTAACTGCAATTGCACTACCCCCGGACCTGTGTCCCGTTCCCCGCTCAACTGCGCAGGAGTTTCTGATTCAATTCCTGGACAGCGGTCGCATGTTGGACCAGATCCTTATGCAGAGCCTTGACGCTATCGCCGTAGCGAAGGCGGCGGGCCAGGAAGGCAAACGCTTCGGTCTCAACCTCCGGGACGGTAAGGTCTTTGGCGTTGCCCCGCACCATGCGCAGTCCATCGATCAGCCAACGCAAGAAGGTGTGAGCCCGCCGTAGACGACGGTAGTCTTTCTCGGATATCACGCCGTTTTCGGAGAGCGCCCGCATCGCTGCGCGGATGTTTGGACGTCTCATCTCGGGATTATCGGCGCCGTAGTTGATCTGAAGCCCCTGGACGAGGTATTCGATGTCGACCAGTCCACCCGGACTGTATTTTGCATTGAAGGTGCCGCCGGTGACCAGATGGCGTATCTGACGTTCGCGCATTGCTCGCATCGCTTGGACGTCGAACGGTGTCCCGTCGTATACGCACCGGTCTCGAAGCTGGATCATCGTTTGGCCCAGGGCGGGATTCCCGGCGATCGGGCGCAGTTTGACCAGGGCCTGGCGCTCGTAAGCCCATGCTGGCCCGTCCGACGCGTAGTAGCGCTTAAACGATTCAAGGGCGACCGCCATACTTCCGGATTTCCCATAGGGGCGCAGGCGGAGATCGATCTCGAAGATGCCCTCACGCTTGGCGTGAATCGCGGTCAGGAAAAGCCGGGCCAGCTTTTCGTAAAACTCGGCGGTCGTGATGACCTCCGGTCCGCTTGTTTGACCGTTGCCGTTATAGACAAACATCAGCTCGATGTCCGAAGCGAAGCCCAACTCCCGTCCGCCGCATTTTCCCAGAGCGCAGACCGTCATATCGCTGAGGGTGCCATCCTCCAGGTGTGGATTGCCGTAAACGCGACGCAGATCTTCGTGAATAAGGTGATAGGCCGCATTGACGACGACTTCGGCCAATGCGGTAAGTTCCTCTGAGAAGTCCCAGAACTCCTCCGTATGACCGAGGATATGGCGCATATCGATCCGGAACATTTCCCGATCCTTGAAAGCGTTGAGGGTCTTATGCCACGGCTGGACGCTGCTGGGAATCTGCGGTTCCTGATGAACTTGCTCCAACTCATCTTCCAATTCGGCCTGAAGTTGAGAACGGGTCTTCATTGTGTCAAGGGCGTCCATATCCCGTACGATGGGGAAAAGGTTCGCGTACTGCATCCGCAGGAAGTCATCCCAGAGGAACTCGCTGACACCCAAGAGGCGTGCCAGCGCGTTGAGGACCTCGGGGTTTTCCAGCGAGGCCAATTCGTCGGGCCAATTGGGTTGTTGAAAGAATTTTGCGATAAACTCACGGAAATGCAGCAGTGCTGTCTCCGGGTCCGGTGTCTTGGGCAGCAGGTGGGTGACGTGCTTAATGAGAACCACCGCCGCACGGAGCTTGCGCAGGGTCTCATCTTCCGTGATCTTGTCTCCATTGGCGTCGGTGACGTAAAGGACATCGTGGGCCCGATTGGCGGTCGAGGTCACGCTCATCCGAGCGATGTAGATGTGATTATAAGCCAGGGCGTTGGTGATTTCGTAGAGGAATCCCAGGGTATCCGGCGCACTGATACGCAACACTGTGTAGGTCTCCGAGCTTTGGTTATCGATCTCAATGTCGACCGGATACAGGGTGGGGGGCGCGTCATCAAACGAGGAGATCGCGGCTGCAACACGTTTGGCGAGAACGCCCCGGCTTTCGCGACGCTTCCCAACCTGCATCATCTTCAGGAGCTCGGTCAGCTCCTCACTGTAGCGCCGCCAGAGGGCCATCGTCGTCCCCTCATTGACGGCGCGGACGATAAAGGTGTCGACGATCTTGCGGGGCCTCTCCATCTGTCGGGCTTTTCGAGCGGACCGAGGGGCGTTGTGTTCCGTTGGCTCGTAAGTAAAAACGTGACCACTCTCGATAGAGAATCCGTAGGCGAAGAGCAGCCCGCAGATAAGAGAAAGCTCTCCCGGATAATCATAGGCTACAACGGTGACCTCCCAACGCGATGACTCCAAGGCATGTGCCGCGATCTCGACAAGATTGCTGGGATCGAGTTGGGCCGCCAGCATTGCGTGATGGCGAATCTCTTCATCACTGAAAATGGCGCGGTAGGAGGCATCCATTCGCTCGCGGTGTTCCAAATTGCGTTCCGTGTCATCGCTTGGCCCACGGGGGGGCTGGGTGTTCCGGGGTTGAGTCTCCATTGATTTTTCTCCCAAGTAGTCGAGATAAACTTCCCGAACTGCCGTGCGGTGCTGTTCGTAACGGGCAACAAATTGGTCGCCGGCCCCAGGTCCCTCAAATCCAAGCCTGCGACCCAGACGACGAAGGGCCTCTGGATCTGTGGGAAGCATATGGGTCTGCTGATAGTGCATCATCTGCAGATAGTGTTCAACTGTTCTTAAGAAGACGTAACCCTCTGTGAGGATTCGAAAACTGCCAGCTTGGAGGTACCCTTGATCTCTGAGATGGCCTAGAGCTTCCAGCGTGTTTGGGGTGCGAATGGAGGGGTCTTCCGCGCCATGCATCAATTGCAGGAACTGGGTCGTGAACTCCACGTCGCGGATGGATCCCCGACCGAGCTTGACTTCACCCCATTCGCCGCCCTGCGCCTGCAGGGCGGCTTCGGTCCGGGTTTTCATCCCCCGCACCGCATCCCGTACATCTTCGAGACGGATTTCAAATAACCTGTCCTCTGCCCGTTCCAGGAAAGCACGGCCCAGACTCGCGCTACCCGCGATGGGACGGGCCTTCAGCATCGCCTGTTTTTCCCAGAGGCGAGCGTGTTTGTCCAGATAAGCAAGATAGCCCCTGGTCGACGTTACCAACGGTCCGGATCTGCCCCAGGGCCGCAGACGCATATCGACTCGATAAAGAAAGCCCTCTCCAGTGACCTTACTCAGGGCCTCGATCAGGCGTTCTCCCAATCGCTGGTAACTGACTGTGTGATCCCTGGCGAGAAACAGGAGATCGATATCTGAGCTGTAGTTCAACTCCCGCCCTCCCAGTTTTCCCATTGCCAGGACGACGAAGTCCTCCGTGGAGATGTTCGCCTCGGAGTTTGCCAGGGTGAGACAGGACTGCACGAGGCAATCAGCCAAATTGGAGAGTTGAACAGTCACCGTGAGCATATCGAGGAGGTCCAGAAGGTCGCACGCACCAATGCGGAGCAGCTCGCGGCGCTGGAATTGACGGAGGTGATCGAGGGTCAGGATATCTCCCTGCGCATCCTCGAATGCACGAAGTTCGGCATTGATCTGCGCAACGGTCTTCGCTTGCGCCAGACTCTGAGGATCGATGAGCGAGTCGAGATACTCCGGGTTGCGCAGGAGGATCTCCGTGAGGAATTGGCTGCCCGCAAAAAGCTTGATGAGGATCTCCAACCCCCGCAGATTGGTCGCCAGGTCACGAAGGAGTGATTCCGGATTCTGAGCGCCCTGGAAAAAACGTTCCAGGCTGATGAGCACCCGCTCTGGTGTGGGCGCGTCCCCCAGCATTACCAGGAGGTAGGGGAGCAGGTTTGCCGTTTCGACGGGCGCGCCCGTCAGCTCCGCCAAACGGCGCAACCGCTCGTACGCTGCCTGCCAATTCTCAAACCCCAGCGGAATCAACCATCGCTGTATCTCCTCGGCACTTAGATGGCCGAGGAGCAGCTCTCGTGTTTCCGGGTAGATATTGCTGTGTATTGGATTGGGCTCGATCACGCTATGTGTCAGGCTCTCTTTATGTTGCGACCATGGATCTGATCGCGGACAACCAAAGGGTTGTGAGGATACGGATGGCACCAGAAACCTGATGACTCAGGTGTGGGCCTCCAAGTGTCATTATAAAAATCAGGGAGTACTTGTCAACGGTCATAGGCAAAAATGGCCCATATGGGCCATAGACGTATCCCTTTTCGAGCCCTATCATGAAAGCGTGAGTATGTGTAAGCACGCG
>CAYMAQ010000012.1:11525-18315 GCA_964388385.1 uncultured Anaerolineales bacterium
TGACGTCATTGAAATGGGGCAAGAGGTCGAAATGGTTGACCTCCGATTTACGGATCTGTTGGGTTTATGGCATCACTTTACGATGCCCGCGCGCGAGTTGAGTGAGGATCTGTTCGAGGAAGGTATTGGATTCGACGGCTCATCCATCCGCGCATTTCAGGAGATTCACGAATCTGATATGATTCTGATTCCCGATCCGGACACAGCGTTCGAGGATCCGATTTTCGAGGTGCCGACGTTGGTCATTATCTGTGATATCTACGATCCGGTGACCCGTCAGCCGTACAACCGCAATGCGCGCTATGTGGCCCAGAAGGCCGAATCTTATCTCAAGCAGACGGGCATTGCCGATATCAGCTACTGGGGACCTGAGGCTGAGTTCTTTCTTTTTGACAGTGTGCGCTATGGCAGCACAACGAACTCTGCGTATCATTACATCGACAGTGTCGAGGGGTGGTGGACGAGTGGCGAAGAGGGCGGCAAGGGCGGGCAGATCCCGCCGAAACGCGGGTATTTCCCGGTTCCTCCCACCGATGCCAACCAGGATGTCCGCAGTCGCATTGTGATGGCCTTGGAATCCGTGGGGGTGCCGGTCGAGGTCCATCATCACGAGGTCGCTACCGCAGGCCAATCTGAGATCGATCTGCGGTATTCGACACTGGTGCGGATGGCGGACAGCGTGATGGCTTACAAATATATTGTGAAGAACGTAGCTCGGCTGAACGGTCTAACAGCTACCTTTATGCCCAAGCCTCTGTTCCAGGATAACGGCAGCGGTATGCACGTCCATCAAAGCCTGTGGAATGGTGAGACTAACGTCTTCTTCGATGAAGCCGGATACGCTCAGCTTTCGGACGTCGCCCGATATTACATCGGGGGGTTACTGGCTCACGCTCCGGCCCTGTTGGCTATCGTGGCGCCCACTACCAACTCGTATAGGCGGCTGGTCCCGGGCTTCGAGGCCCCGGTCAATTTGGCGTACTCGCAGCGCAATCGCTCTGCGGTCTGCCGCATTCCGGTATACTCGACCAGTCCCAAAGCCAAGCGCGTCGAGTTCCGAGCCCCTGATCCATCCTGCAATCCGTATCTCTGTTTCGCAGCTCTGTTGATGGCGGGGTTGGACGGCGTCCAGAATCAGATTGACCCGGGCGATCCGATGGATAAGGATCTGTACGATCTGCCGCCAGAGGAGGCTGCGAGGATCAAGCAGGTGCCGGGTTCGCTGGAAGCGGTCCTACAGGCGTTGGAGGCAGATCACGAGTTCCTGTTGAAGGGGGACGTTTTCACCCCGGATCTTTTGGAGGCCTACATCAGCTACAAGCGTGAAGCCGAGGTCGATGCCGTGCGTATGCGACCTCATCCTTACGAGTTTACGCTCTACTACGACATTTAGATTACGCCTTACGGAACCCCGTGCAAATCTGGCGTTTCACAGAAGGAGGAGGGGGGACGGGGTTCCGATGGTGATCTATGGACAGTCCCTGATCCCATAGATTCCGGCGGTACAGTGGCGTTTGGCTGGCGCCCACTGTACCGCCGGTCTTCGAAAACCGGCGAAAAGTCTTTGCTTTGTGAGCGATATCGGCCTTTTTTCGCCTGCCGCTTGTGCTAAGATGAAGGGGTGTCTCGTTATCATACAGGGGCGGTTTTTCTTGCCCCAACAAAGCCCTCACCGGGCGCTCACCTCTTATCAGAATGGAGATTGATGACAGCCGCGCGTGAGATTCAGCGTGATCAGACCTCCCATCGATCTGGGCCGCGAGGACGCGAGCTGAACTATCCGGATCTATTGGCGGCGTTGGACGCGCTCAACGAGCTCGAGTCTAAGATGAACCAGCTTGTCCCCCAGTCTCACCAAAATTTAGGGGAGACGTTGCGCCTTATCGTGCAGAGCGTGGCGCGGTTAGGCTCAAGTGTGCCTGCCGGGGGTTCGGTTTATCAGGTTTATGCGTTTGTGTACGATCACAAGGCGCATTGCCTGGATCCGGAATCCATGGTTTCTCTGGGACCTGATGACATCTCGATCCGTGAGGATCTCATGCGTTCAAAAGGGCTGGGAATGCAAGCGATCGAGCGGCGAACTCCCATCTTTTCCTCCGACGAAGCCCGGGACGAAAGCACCCCTTTTGCTCCTATAGATGGGGTGGCCTGTTTCCCGATGATCGTCGCGCACGAGCCTCTGGCTGTCCTCTACGTGCTGCGCCGTACGGAGGGCCCATTTTCCACGTTCGAGCGTCTTCTTCTGGACAACCTCGTTAACCAGGCCGCTATGGCCCTCGATCGTGTGCGCCGGGTCGTCACGGCCCGAGCGGAGTTGGATCGAGCCGAGGAGGCCCTTCGCCGGCTGCGCCGTGCCGGATTGCTGATTTCCTCGCGATTAGGGTTGGATGAGACGCTGGAGGCGATTTTGCAGATGGCGCTCGACGTCACCGGTGCTCACTACGGGATCTTCCGCCTTCTGGATACGGAGTCCGAGCAGTTGGTCACCCGGGCCATTGCCGGGGATCAAAGCCGACCGCAGATTGAAGCTTTGTCCTTGGATACCCATAGTGTGATGGGGTGGGTTGCCGTTCACCGGCAGCCGCTTTGCATTCACAATCTGGAGGCCGCGCCCTGGGTACGAATTTATCGCCCGCTCGATGCCGACCTCCGCATGCGGTCAGAATTGGCCGTTCCTTTGATCGATGCGGGGGGACGGCTCGAAGGGGTGCTTAACCTGGAGAGCCCCGCGATAGGGGCGTTTAGTGATGAGGACCGCCGGTTGCTGCAATCGCTGGCGACCCAGGCCGTTATCGCGATCCAAGAGGCTCGTCTCCTGGACGTTCTTCTTGAGGTCGCCCGTATGCTGCTTTTCAAGCCGCTCGTAGAGGTTCTCGAGTATCTGGTCTCTTCAGCGTGCACGCTTTTGAATACCGGGGCCAGCGCGATCTGGACGTTGAAGGGGGATGCGTTGACGCTGGCAGCCTCGAAAGGGAGTGGGGCGCGCGGGGAGAGACTCCCTGTTGCGCAGAGCTTGGCGGGAGAGGCTGTCCGTTCCCGCAGGCCTGTTATCTCTCATGACGTACGGGTGGATCCCCGATTTCATCGTCAAGATCTGGCTCGCTCCCAGCAGTGGGGCAAAGCGCTCGTGGTTCCTTTGCTCTCAGAACAAGACGAAGAGGCTGTGGGGGCTTTTAGCGTCTATGGGGTCGGGGAACACTCGGGATTGGTCACCGAATCTGAATGGGACACCAAAGTGTTGACCTGTCTCGCACATTACGCCGCGCTGGCTCTCCGCAATTCAGAACGCCGTCAGATGCTGCGAGAAGTGCAGCAACGGCACGCGGTTTCGGAAACGTTTGCCGCTATCGGTGATGTAGCGGCGAATGCTCTCCATCACCTCAATAACAAGGTCGGGACAATTCCCGTCCGTATTCAGGGTATCAAAGCGAAATGCCCATCGGTGGTGGAATCGGACCCTTATCTAGCCCAGAATCTTGACGCTATTGAGTCGAGCGCCCGACAAGCGATGGCTGCTGTTCGGGAGAATTTGGCTCACCTTCGTCCTATTTATCCCACCCCTGTCCCGGTCGCAGTATGTATCGATGAAGCGCTGCGCGATCTCTCCATTCCCACGGTGGTTGTGTTAGAGCGGTCCGGCTTGCAGGCGTTACCTCCTGTGGTTGCAAGCCAACACAGCCTGACCCTGGTTTTCAGAAACTTGATTGAGAACGCGCTGCGCGCTCTGGATGCCGGTGGGCACATTCGCATTACCGGGTCTGTGGAGGGTGCTTGGGTGTCAGTTGATGTGGCCGACGACGGTACCGGTATCCCACCGGACCGTCAGGCTGAGATCTTTGAGTTCGAGATTGAATCGAGTTCTCGGGATCGGGCGCATGGGCTGGGTTTTGGACTCTGGTGGGTCAGAACGTTGATGCGACGTCTGGGTGGGTCGATCCATGTGGAGAGTGACGGACGGCATGGGACTACGTTCCGGGTTCGTCTGCCACGCGCGGGTCAGTCCAATGCCTGAGCCAGTTCGCGTCCTGGTGGTAGAGGACGATCCTGCGTGGCAGGCATTGTTGCGAGAGATATTATCGGATCTTAATCTGGACGTGGATGTTGTGGGGACACTTCCCGGTGCCCTAGAATGCATCCGTGCGACCCCTCACAGGATTGCCATCGTGGACCTTGCCCTCGGTGACGGCGATCTGGATAATCGTGAGGGGCTCCAGGTTCTTGCCGCGGTGCGAACGCACGACCCCGGCTGCACCAGCATTCTCCTCACCGGGTATGCTACGGTCGAGATCGCCGTCCAGGTGATGACCGAGTACGATGCGCTGACCTGTCTGCGCAAATCCACCTTCGATCGACAAGTGTTTCGCGACTGGGTCGGACAGGCTTTGACGCGTGCGCCCGTTTACGAGCACGGGGCGCGCGCCGAGACGCAGATGGATGGCGATGCCACGTTGACGCCATTTGACGTTCCCCCATCGTTGCCCACCCACCCGGTCCTCGTCGTCGAAGACGATGCGGGCTGGCGGAGCATTCTCTCCGAACTGCTGGTCGATGCCGAGAGGGACTACAAAGTCCGACTCTGTAACAGTTATGGGGAGGCGTTAGGCTGTCTGCAGCGGGAAACCTACGCACTTGCTGTGATCGATCTGGCACTGCAAGGATCAACCTCTTTGGCCAAACCGGAGAACTCAACCCTTGGAGGGATTGAACTTCTCGCGCGCTTGCAGGCGCTGGATGTCCCCGCTATCGTTGTGAGTGGTGTGGTCGAGACGTCAACCGTTACCTCTCTCTACGAACGGTGGTCGATCTTCGCCTATTTGGAGAAACAGACTTTTGACCGCCGTGCTTTTCTCCGAACCGTACGCGCAGCAATAGAGGAGGTATCCTCCGATCACGTTCTCAATTCACTGACGCCCCGCGAGACGGAGGTTCTAACCCTCCTGGCCCAAGGGATGACTAACAAGGGTATTGCGGAGGCGTTGTTCATCTCCGTGAACACGGTCAAGCGACATCTCCGCTCCATCTATGATAAGCTCGACGTTCACAGCCGTGCTGCCGCGACGGCGGTCGCAGTCGGTGAAGGACTGCCGGTTGACGGTCCTGTCGAAGAGTGACCCTCTCTTTCTCCCCAGCCCTCCCTGGTTTAACCCTCTTGATCTGTCAGTGTCCCATGCTCTTCTCGGAACTTTTGGTACACTTCATGCGTCTATAGGACGAGGTACAGATAAGATGTACAGACAAATTGAAGGGTCAATTCCCTGCCGCAACGCAGGGATACTTAGGAGGACAATACGGTATGAGATGGCATGGGATATCACGACTCGTTGTGTTCGTCGTCGTTGTGTTGAGCGCTTGCGGTGCCCCGGAGACGGAATTACCCTCTGAGGAGACACCTGTGGTTGAATCTCCGGAACCTATAGAGACTGAGGAATCGCCGCTGCCTTCGCCGGAGATGGATGAATCCCCTCTCCCTCTACCGGAGATGGGGGAATCGGTTGTGCCGACCCCGTCCTCGGGTGCGGTCGAGTTTTCGGATGTAGCCCACGAACTTCGGATGAAGGCTGCGGCGAAGTTGAGCACGCCACCGGATTCGCTGACCGTGCTCTCCGTCGAGGCGGTGACGTGGCGGGATACCAGCCTTGGATGTCCAGAACCCGGCAAAATGTACGCACAGGTTCTTACCGACGGCTGGAGGGCCGTTTATCAGGATGCCGAGGGGGATCGAATCGAAGTTCATGCGACACAGGATCTGGACTCTTTTGTGATCTGCGAGAACCCAACGGGGGATCCCGAAGAGCGTCCCGTGACGTTGGCGGATCATCCCGCGGTGCAGTCTGCACTTACGACTTTGGCCAAGCAATTGGACGTAGGCGAGGAGACTATCACTGTAGAAAGTGTGGATCCGGTGGAATGGCCCAATTCCTGTCTGGGGTGTGGTGGGAAGGACGAGTCCTGCTTAACCGTGATCACGCCGGGCTATCGGGTGATGCTGGAGCACGAGGGTAAGCGCTACGAGATGCGCACAGATCGTGCCGGGCGTTCGGTTCGCCTCTGCGAGCGCGGGGGTGTGTAATGGTGGGGGGGGTAATATATCGTTGAGTCAGGCATACCTGCACCCTGCGTTATAGATCCGGACGCGAATCACCAAACTTTTCCGTGATGCCTATGGCAACGCAGAAGCGCTTTCGTTATTCATAATCAGATCCATAATCTCAGTTTTGACTTGCTCGGAAGCCGAAGGACGGTATACTGCCTTGGCGTAGCCGTATGCGCACTTCGGTTTTCTCGCTGCAAAGTTCTCGATATTATTGACTGATCGAGGAGAGCGTTATGCCAATTTATGAGTATTATTGCCCCGCCTGTGATGGGCGTTATCGTCATTTGGCGAGGCGTATTGACGAGGAGGCACCGCCGTGCCCCCGTTGTCATAATCCTGCGGTGGAGCGTCTCGTCTCCACCGCTAATCTCGTGCATCAGGATGCTTACTATGAACGGAAACTTAAGAAGGAGGTCGAGCACGTGAACGCTGATAATATCCAGGAGATTTCGAATTTCCTGGATGAATCGGGGCGTTTAGATGATGCCTCGGGCGTTTACGGCAGCGAGGCTTACCGTGAGTTAATATACCGCCGGAAGCAAGGCGCCGCTGATGCAGATCTTCAGGATCTGGTCGATGATTTGACTGCGGAGATGAATGCCTCCCAGGGTACGGATCTGGCCAGCGCGGTTGTCTTTTCGGATGACGTTGATAACCGGATGGGGGCTGAAGGGCCCCCGGAGCATCATGAGCATC
>CAYMAQ010000012.1:18415-24324 GCA_964388385.1 uncultured Anaerolineales bacterium
GATGACGTTGATAACCGGATGGGGGCTGAAGGGCCCCCGGAGCATCATGAGCATCCGGATCGTCCTGACTCCCGGAAATCCGCCGAGGATCTGGGGTGGGCGTAAACCGAGGGGCTTACCGACCTCTTATGGATCTTGTTGCGAACACCCCCACAGATTTTCAGGGTATTGGATTGGCGACCGTATTGTCGTCGTGAATCTGGACGCGCTTGTTTCAATTTAAATCATACGACTTTGGAGGAGTTATGGAGAGTCCTTTTATGCAACATGTTCAAGATATCTTTGCGCGCCTGCGGGGGCGAAGTCTCGTTGCGTTAGTCGTCGTATGGGTGGTCCTTCTGGGTATTGCGCTGTCATGTGTCTTCGGCGTGATTGAACTGCCGACGGGCGGGGTGCCTGCCCAGCGGGAGACGCTGTCCTCGGTAACCCCCGCGCCGTTTACTGCAACCCCGGGGGCGGAAGCCGGCGACCAAGCCCCCGTTTCGGTGGACCCTGAAGCGCCAGCGGATCTGGAGGCGACCGCAACTCCGGCTGGCGCAATCACGTTACCTACGCCAACCCCGGTCCCTCAGGAGGATGAAGATGTCGCGCCCGACACCTCGCAACCTTGGGGTGAGTTTGGATACGGTATTGCTGCACACGCCATCAGTATGGCAGACTACACGATGGGACAGATCGATGATCACCTCGGGTTGGAGTGGGTCAAACAGCAGGTGCGGTGGGATCACTTTTCCACCGAGCCCGGTCAAATGGATTGGAGCGGTTACGACGTGATGGTCGACGCGGCCAACGAGCGCGGTCTGAAGGTGATGCTCAGTGTGGTGGGTGCGCCAGAATGGTCGCGGACTTACTTCGATAATAATCCGGAAGCTGCGCCACCCGACGATCTCGGTCTCTTCGTAGAGTTCATCGGCCAGTTGGTCGATCGCTATGAGGGGCGGATTCACGCAATCGAGGTGTGGAACGAACAGAACTTGGACCGTGAGTGGGATACGGCAGAGGGTGTCGACCCTGCGAGTTACGTCGAGATGCTGCGCTTGTCCTATCAGGCTATCAAGAGTCGGGATCCCAATATCATCGTGATCAGTGGGGCCCTTTCACCTGCCGATGGACCTCAAGTGGATCCGAATAATCCGAATCGATTCATATGGATGGATGATTTCGACTATCTTGAGCAGATGATCGAACTCAATGCGCTCAGCTACTGTGATTGTGTCGGCGTGCATCATAACGGTATCAATATGCCGCCGGATGTGGCGTGGGACGAGGGCTATAACGATCCCACGGCTACATTCCGCGGGCCCTTCGATAACCCCCATCATTCGTGGTCGTTCAAGAGCACGCTGTGGGGGTACCACGATCGCATTCAACGCGCCAAGCGTAATACACCTCTCTGTGTCACTGAGTTCGGTTGGGCTACGAGCGAGGGTTTCGATGGCACGCCTCCGGGCTTTGAGTTCGCCAAGGACAACTCGCTGGAAGAACAGGCGCAGTGGAACGTGCAGGCTTTTCAGCTTATGCGAGAGTGGGGCTTCGTCCACCTGGCCTTCCTATGGAATTTGGACTACTCGTACAAGGGCGGCCTTGGAGCGACCGATCCCAACGCACCTTATAGTATTCTGGATCTGAGTGGGGCCGCTCGTCCGGCTTTCGATGCGATCGCTCAGATGCCTAAACCGTAACGGCCGTTTTGAGTCTTATGCACGTTTTTTAGCTTATGCGTCTTTCTACAAACGCGCGCGCTCGGCGGCTTTTCCGGATTCTGTTCGCGTCCGCGGTGCTGCTGATCGGTCTGGTGCTTATCGGAATGTGGGTATGGCATCGGGATGCTTCATCCTTGTTCCGACCTTCTGCCCCAACTCCGAAGCCTACACCGACCTCGTGGCCTCGTGGAGCACGAATCGATTCGCCGGAATACGGGGTCAACGTCCATATGTGGTGGGATTCGTGGGCGGCTGTGCGGCGCGACTGGCATCTGATCGAGGAGGCGGGTTTCACCTGGATCAAGCAGCGGCTTGCATGGCACGACGTCGAAGGCGCGGGACCCGGACGGTACGAGTGGGCCGCGGCCGACCGGATTTTGGATGAGGCGGAGGCTGCCGGGGTCAATGTCGTCTTTCGGATCGATATGCCGCCCCCTTGGTCTTATCCGGATTCGGAGAACGCAACGCACGCTGCGTACGTCGATCTCCCTGTTGTGCCGGCACTGCTGGGTGATTTTTGCGAGACTGTGGCAACTCGGTACCGGGGACGGGTTCGCGGTTATCAGGTCTGGAACGAGCCCAATTTGGCCCGTGAGTGGCGGGGTGTGGTCCCCGATCCCGCGGGTTACGTTCAGCTCTTAGAAGCATGTTACGTGGGGATCAAAACAGGTGATCCGGATGCCCTGGTGATCACTGCGGGTCTGGCTCCTACGGGTTCGGGGCCTCCCGAGGCGATTCCCGATGTGGATTATCTCAAAGGCATGTACGAGGCAGGGATGTCCCCCTATTATGATCTCCTGGGACTTCATGCACCGGGCTATAAAGCGCCGCCCGAAATGCCCCCTGAGGTCGTCGCCGACCCGGAACGCGGATGGGGCGGTCACCGGAGTTTCTGTTTCCGGCACGTTGAGGATATGCGCGAAATCATGGTGACGTATGGCGACGGCGACAAGCAGGTCGCTGTTATGGAGTTTGGCTGGCATCTTAACAACAGCGAGGATCATCCCGATTACGCGTGGTTTGCAGTTACGCCTGAGGCTCAAGGGGATTATCTGGTGCGGGCGTTCCGGTATGCTCGCGAGCATTGGTCACCGTGGATCGGCCCGATGTTCGTATGGAATATGCCGGATTCGAAGTGGACGCCGGACAATGAGGAGTTTTGGTGGGGTATTGTCGATCCGTTCTGGTGGGGATTTGACCAGGATTTTGAGAATTGGCCCGGCGGGGATTTGCGACCCGCCTACGAAGCGATTAAAGACATGGAGAAGCCCTGAGGGGTCGACGAGAGGCTACTCTATATGTGCTTTTACTTACGTTGTCTTGTCCGCTCACCCGTTAGCGATATAATTGAAAATGCCAGGGGGGAAGTGTCGGAATTGGCAGACGAGCATGACTTAGAATCATGTGCCGGAAGGCGTGCGGGTTCAAATCCCGCCTTCCCCATTGGAGGGGCGAGATCAACTCTCGCCCCTTATTTTGTTGACGATCGCGTATTTCTGGATGGGGTGGAATGACGATGAACGAATGCAATGATTTACCGGAGATACCTCCTGAGTTACAGTCCGCTGTCAAGATGAGCACGCTCGACCAGATTTACGCTTGGGCGCGAAAGCGTTCTCTGTGGCCTATGCTATTCGGCTTGGCGTGCTGCGCATTCGAGATGATCGCCACTGCCGGGGCCCGCTATGATATGGCCCGCTTCGGTATGGAGATTATGCGGGCCAGTCCCCGGCAAGCGGACTTGATGATCGTTAACGGTACCGTGACCAAAAAGATGGCTCCGCTGCTCGTCCGTCTGTATAATCAGATGGCGGAGCCTAAATACGTGATCGCGATGGGGGCCTGTGCGATCTCGGGAGGGCCGTTCAAGGAAGGCTACAATGTCGTATCCGGTGTGGATCGGCTGATTCCTGTGGACGTTTACATTCCCGGATGTCCGCCGCGACCGGAGGCGCTTTTGCACGGTATCCTCAAGCTTCACGCGCGTTTTGAGGTGGAATCCATCCAGGATATCAAAGCTTTTCAGGCCGGTGAGGACGAGGGCATACCGGAACCCGTATTAGGGGCGGATCTGGTCAATTGGCGCGACCTCGAGGGGTTGGTTGGGCCTGAAGACGGTGCGGAGTCCTGAGATGCCAGAGGCACCCCGCGGTGTACCGTCAGAGGTCTGGACGCGTTTGCAGGGCCGCTTTCCCGGTATTCTCCAGCCCGCCGAACCACCGGACGTCGGCGATGCGGCCGAATATCCAGAAGCCCATGGTCATCGGATAACCCGGGCGGTATCGCGCTCGCGGATCACCCGGGCCCCACGGTACGAGGGCGTACTCGTCCATGCCCGTCATCTTCTTCGGGTCCTGACTTTTCTGCGGGATGATGTGGGCTATGCGTACCTGTCAAATTTGACGGCTGTTGACTATCCCGACCCGATTGCCGGGTTCCAACCGCACATCGACGTCGTCTACCATCTCTTCTCGATGGAAGGAGGGAGCTACGTCGCTCTTCACGTTCACACCCATCGTGAGGACGCGATCTTGCCTTCCATCACCCCGGAATTTCCGGCAGCCAACTTCCAGGAGCGAGAGGTCTATGATATGTTTGGGGTGCGTTTTGAGGGGCATCCCGACTTGCGGCGGTTGTTGATGTGGGAGGGATTTGCCGGCTATCCTTTGCGTAAGGACTGGCGCGAGGCCTATTTTGAAGAGGAACACAAGCCCTACCGCAGCCGTTTCCCTCACGGGAGCAATCCCGTTTACGCTGAGGAGCGCACCCCTTCGCATTCCAATATTCGGACGACTCAGGCTTCGACCGAAGTGGGTTCTCATTCCGGTTCGGATTTCAGTGAGGCGGATCGACTGCTTTATGAGCGGATGCTTTCCGCCGATCGTCATCCGGAAAAGCCGCTCAAGACCGAGGAAATGGTTTTGAACCTCGGCCCTCATCACCCCAGTACTCACGGCGTTTTCCGGATGGCGGTGCGGCTCGACGGTGAGGAAGTCCAACACCTGGAACCGGTCTTTGGTTATTTGCATCGGAATCATGAGAAGATCGGTGAGCGGAATACCTGGCTTCAGAATATCCCTTTTACCGATCGCCTGGATTATCTCAATGGGATGACCAACAATCTGGCTTATTGCATCGCGATGGAGAAACTATTGGGGTGGGGCGTGCCGGAGCGCGCTGAATACGTCCGGGTGATTATGTCCGAGTTTTCACGGGTGATCAACCATCTTTTGGCTGCAGGCTTCTTCAGCAACGAGCTGGGTATGTATTTCACCGGTTCACTCTATGCCCTCAAGGAACGCGAGTTGATTCTGGACCTCTTTGAAGCAGCGTCCGGTGGGCGCATGATGTTCAACTATATGCGGCCTGGGGGGATCGCTCGTGATCTGCCGGAGGGGTGGATCGATCGCGCAAAGGCGTTGGTCCACGATCGCCTGCCTAAACAGGTGCGTCAGTACGAGCATTTCCTGATGGACAATGAGATCCTTCAGGCCCGCAGCGTGAATGTGGGGGCATTAAGCGCAGAAGACGCCGTTGCTTACGGTGTCTCAGGACCCGTTCTGCGTGCGTGCGGTGTGCGCTACGACGTTCGCCGTGCGGAACCCTATGGGATTTACGATCGCTTCGATTTCGACATCCCGACCCGCGAGCACGGAGACGCTTTCGACCGGGTTGCCCTGCGTTTTGACGAGATCTGGGAGAGTTTGCGCATTTTGGCACAGGCATTGGATGCAGTCCCGCAAGGAGCGATCCAGTCTCATCGTCTCTCTCCTCGAATGCGCATTCCGCCCGGTGAGACCTATGGACGGATCGAGGCCCCGAAAGGAGAGTTGGGATTTTATCTCGTCTCCGACGGGGGAGCGAATCCCTATCGCTACCATATCCGATCGACCTCGCTGCTGAATTTAACCCCATTGAGCAAGCTTACACGAGCGTCGAAAATTGCCGACGTGGTCTCGATCCTCGGTAGTATCGATCTGACGATGGGGGAGGTGGACCGCTGATGTACGGCTTTGGCATTTTGAAGACATTGGCTATCACGCTTCACCACTTTGTTATGACCTACGTGGATGATATTCGCCGAGTATGGAAAGCGCGATACAGGCATAAGCACCCGGATGAACCTCAGGGGGCTGATACCCAGGGCATCTTCACCGTTCAGTATCCCCAAGAGCGTCGTCCGCTCCCCGAACGTTCCCGCACTCT
>CAYMAQ010000012.1:24424-36352 GCA_964388385.1 uncultured Anaerolineales bacterium
TCCCCAAGAGCGTCGTCCGCTCCCCGAACGTTCCCGCACTCTGCCATTCTTCGTCATCGACGCTGATTCCGAACGGCTGCGCTGCACGGCCTGTGGTGTCTGTTCGCAGATCTGTCCGGTGCAATGCCTGTGGATCGAACGAGCGCGCGATCCGGAGACCGGGCGACCTCGTCGTTATCCGGTCACCTATTACGTTGATATCAGTATCTGTATGAGTTGTGGCTATTGCGCCGAATTCTGTCCCTTTGACGCCATCAAAATGGACCAGGAGTACGAGTTGGCCTCATTTTCTCGTCCGGGATTTGTGAGCGCCCGAGACCTGGCAAAGCCGGAGTCCTATCACGCGGAGATCCATCCCACAGCCTACGCTGAAGAGAAGCATGAGGACTGACGTTTTGCAGGATGTGTGCTTATGGGTTACGGGGTCAACAGGTTTGAAAGCCGATCGACCAATTCCATGCACGCTCGGCTGTTATGATAGGGTGCTTTCCAGAAGCTGACCTTGGGCGCAGACGGATCGTATTGATGATCGCGGGTGACGTAACGGTGCCATCCACCGTGCTCGCGATCGATGAGATAGGTTTGAATAAATCCCCAACTCCGCTGCGCGGCCTCGAAAAAGTGCTCTGCCCCGGTAAGCTGATAGGCGTTGAGAAAACCGACCGCAGCCTCAGCTTGAGGCCACCACTGCTTGGTATCGTCGGTCCAACCCTCAGGCCCGCCTTCATAAAGGACCGCCCCATCTGGATCCCGGCCCTGATCGTAAACGGCTTGGGCCATTTTGGCTGCCAGCGTTTTAACCTGGGAGAGGAAGGGGGCGTTCCCCAATGCCTCGGCGGCCTCGACGAGGAGCCAGCTTGTCTCTATATCGTGTCCGTACGAGACGTGGGGGGATTTCGGCGTCCACTCCTCATCAAAAAATAGGATGGTGTGATATGTTGTCGGGTCGATGATGCGGTTCATCATCACGTCCAGAAGCTCCATATGGCGGGTTTTTAGCTGGGTGTTGGGCCAGACGCGAAACAGATTCGTGAAAGCCTCCATAATGTGAATGTGGGTGTTCATGGATTTCGTCTCGTTTTCGTCGATCTCACTCAATCGCATATCGTCGGCGATATCCCACTCACGGGTGTAAGCCTCGAAATAGCCCTGGTGCTCAGGATCGTAGGCGTGTTCGTCGAGCAACTCGAAGATTTCGCGGGCTCTGTTCAGAGCCGCTTCTTTACCGGTCGCGGCATAGTATTCTGCCAGCGCATATATTCCGAAAGCCTGTCCGTAGATCTGTTTTCGGGGGCGCAGCGGCGTTCCGTCCACTGCCACCATCCAGTAAAGTCCGCCATAGGTTTCATCCCAGAAACGGGTCAAGAGATCCTCAAACGCGTGCTCCGCCACAGCAAGGTAGGCAGAATCGTGATAGCGAGCGTAGGATGCTGCGAAAGTCCAGAGAACGCGGGCCGTCAGCAGGGCGCCACGCGGGGCTTCCTCGTCGATCTGCAGATCGCTGCTTATCTCTCCGTAGAAACCGCCACGGGACTCGTCCCGGGTGTGGTTCATCCAGAAGGGTAAAATATTTTCACGGAGTTCGGTCTCAGCCTGGTTTATCAGGGTTTTCAGCGCTTCGTTATCGGGCATCGATCACCTCGCTGCAATCAAAAATACCGGATTTGACTCGTTTCAGCTCTCTACTTTAAAGGATTTCCCTCACTTGCCAAGCGAGTGCGAACTCTGGCAGTTTGAATGGGTGCGGGGCTTTCAGTCGTTCAAATCGTCGATAGAAAAAACCCCGGGGCTCAGCCCCGGGGTTGGATTCGTGTGTAAGGTCGGCGAAGACGACCTGGGGGCGAGCTATCAGCCCTCAAGCGCTTTGATAGCGTTCTTGACGATGGCGGTAAACGAATCTACCTGGAGGCTGGCACCGCCGACGAGGGCGCCGTCAATTTCGTCCATGACGATGAACTCCGCGATATTATGCGGTTTGACGCTGCCGCCGTACTGCACCCGGATGGTTTCCGCCGTTTCCTCATCGTAGAGGTCGGAGAGGACATCCCGGATAGCCTCGCGGATGATCCGGTCCGCGTCCTCTGGCGTTGCGGTCAGGCCGGTGCCGATGGCCCAGATGGGCTCGTATGCCATGGTGATCGTCTTAGCCTCATCGGCGCTGATCCCTTCAAACGCTCCGCGAATCTGAGCACCGACGAAGTCAACGGTCTCGCCTGCCTCGTTCTGCTCCTGGCTCTCCCCGACGCAAACAATGGGGCTGAGGTCGTGCTCCAGGGCGGCCTTGATCTTCTTGTTAACGGTTTCATCGGTCTCGCCGAAGTATTTACGGCGTTCCGAATGACCGATAATGATGTAGTTCGCCAGCTCTTTGACCATGGGCGGAGAGATCTCGCCCGTATAGGCCCCGCTTTCTTCCCAGTACATATTCTGCGCCCCAACCCCAATGTTGGAATCGAAGAGTATCTCGCTTACAGCACTCAGGACCGTCGCTGTGGGGCAGACCGCGAGATCCATACTGTCAACGTCCGCTAACGTATCCTTGAGTCCCGCGGCGAGTTCGATGCCCTCAGGGATCGTCTTGTTCATCTTCCAGTTGCCTGCGATAAAGGGTTTACGCATAGATGCTCCTTTTTGTCTATTCAATGTTTTCGTTTGGACGGTACTTTACTTGTCATCCAGGGCTTCAAGACCGGGAAGCGGCTCACCTTCGAGGAACTGGAGGCTGGCACCGCCGCCGGTGGATACGTGACTGACTTCATCCTCGACGCCGGCCTGTTTCACCGCCGACGCGGAGTCGCCGCCCCCGATGATCGTCACGGCATCCAATCCGGCCAGGGCTCGAGCGATGGCGAAAGTGCCTTCGGCGAAGTTCGGCATCTCAAAGACGCCCATCGGGCCATTCCAGACCACGGTCTTTGCATCGCTCAAAACCTCTTTGAACTCAGCAATCGTCTCCGGGCCGATGTCCAGGATGCGCCAACCGGGCTCGACGGCATCGACGGTGACGACATTCTTGCTCGCGTCGTTATCGAAAGCGTCCGCAACGACGGCGTCGACGGGCAGCACCAGTTTGTCACCGGCCTCATCCATCAGTGACTGGGCGGTGTCCAGCACATCGTCCTCGACCAGGGAGTCTCCCATCTCGAGGCCCTGGGCCTTGAAGAAGGTATTGGCCATACCGCCTCCGATGAGGATATGATCCGCTTTGTCCAGCAAGTTCTCGATGACCCCGATCTTGTCAGAGACTTTCGCGCCACCGAGGATCACGATGTAGGGATGCTCTGGATTGCCGGTAGCCCGTCCCAGGAACTCGAACTCTTTCTCGATGAGGAAGCCGGAGACGGCGGGCAGCGATTCGGTAACGCCGACGGTGCTGGCATGCGCCCGGTGGGCGGTTCCGAAAGCGTCGTTGACGAAGAGATCGCCCATTGCCGCCAATTGGGCGGCGTACTCCGGGTCATTTTGCTTTTCGCCGGAGTGGAACCGGGTATTTTCAAGCAAGAGTACATCTCCAGGCTCCAGGCTCTCGGCCATCGCCTCGACCTCGTCCCCGACACAGTCCGGTGCCATCTGAACGTCTTGATTTAGAAGCTCGCCCAGCCGGTCCGCGACCGGGTTGAGGCTGAGTTCCGGTTTGACTTCGCCTTTGGGTCGGCCGAGATGGGACATCAAGACGAGCGAGGCGCCCTCGTCCAGGATGTAATGGATGGTGGGGAGTGCCGCACGGATACGGGTGTCATCGGTGATTTCGTTCCCTTCCAGCGGGACGTTGAAATCGGCGCGCATCAGGACGCATTTCCCTTTCAGGTCAACATCACGAACAGTTTTCTTGTCCATAGATCCTCCTATCGCTTGTTCTTGTGTCGTTTTAAGTATGGGCTTCGCTTGGACTAAAAAAGAGGGACATCGACCGGGCCGATGTCCCTCACGCTAGTTCTTTATGCAGAGCCGCTCTCTCAGACTACGCCCGAGTGTCGCGCGTCTATGTGCCTCTCGGCCCTTAGGTAACTGCGAATCCGCATCGGTCTACACGTCACGCGGTTCTAGAAGTCGCGTTCCTTGGCAACCCGGACACCCTCACGGATCATCTGGCTGGTGAAGCTCATCTCGTTATCGTACCAGGCCATAATCTTAACCAGGTTACCGTCGACGACGCGGGTCATCTCCAGATCGGCCAGCGAACCATAGGTGATCCCCACGATGTCCGAGGAGACCAGGGGCTCATTGGTGACGCCAAAGATTCCCTTGTACTTCTCCGTCTCAGCCTCTTCTGTAAGGACCGCATTCATCTCCTCAACCGTGGTGTCCTTCTCGAGGAGGAAGACCATATCGGAGATGGAGCCACAGGGGATCGGAGCGCGCACGGCAACACCGTCAAACTTGCCCTGGAGCTGCGGCAGTACCTGGGTGGTGGCAACGGCGGCGCCGGTGGTGGTGGGCACGAAGTTGGCGGCGGCTGCGCGGCCACGGCGAATCTTGCTGCTCGGGGCGTCCACGATGGCCTGGGTTGAGGTGTAGGCGTGAATGGTCGTCATCAGCGCCTTCTGAATGCCAAAGCGGCGATCGATAATCTCGACGACCGGTGTGATGGAGTTGGTGGTGCAGCTGGCACAGGAGATCATCAGCGCCTGCTTGTCAGGATGATTGACACCGTGAACAACGGTCTCGACGCCCTCGCTCTTGGCGGGTGCGGAGAGGATCACGTACTTGGCGCCAGCTTGGAAGTGCTTATCCATGCCTTCCACAGTGCGGAAGAACCCGGTGCACTCAAAGACGATATCGACATCCAGTTCTTCCCAGGGCAGATCTGCGGGATCGCGCTCTTGCAGGAATGCGATGCGCTGTCCGTCAATGACCAACTCTTCGCCCACCAATTCAACTTCCTTGTCATAGCGCCCGTATACTGTGTCATACTTTAACAGATATACCAGGTTATCCCGTGGCGCGATATCGTTGACTGCCACAAGCTCCAGCTCGGACTCTTCCATAATGGTCTTGAGCGCGGCGCGTCCGATCCGACCCAAACCGTTAATTGCTACCTTAGCCATGGATGTTGCCTCCTTTTTCGATTGTGTATTCTGTCTTTACGTTGCATTCCAACCGCCCGGTTATGGGCGTGTTGTACTTCAAAGTACCTTGTCACTTGTTCCTCTCCAGCGTCCGATATAAATCTAATGCTGGAGTTTGATGATAGCCTCGGCAAGCTTTTGACTGTCGTGCTGCCAAGGCTTCACATCCGAAATTAAATCCGCTTTAACGATCTGCACGTCCGGCCGCTGATTGAGCTTGGGTTCGACCCAGGTCAGATGTGCGGGCAAAACCCCGGCTGAGTGTGCATGATTGACGAGTATGATATCGCAAAAGCAGGGTTCCAAATGGCTCTCCAGGGCCGCCACGTGATCCTCTGCTGTGTAATTCGCGGTCTCCCCCGGCTGCGTAGCCACATTGCATACATAGATCTTGATCGCTCGGGTTGATCGCAGGGCCTCCGCAATGCCCGGAACGGTAAGATTCGGCAAGAGACTCGTGTAAAGACTGCCCGGCCCTATCACGACAATCTCCGCCTCCAGGATTGCCTGCACCGCTCCCGGATACGCCGCCGGGGCTTCCGGCTTCAGCACAATGTGCACGATCGTCCCCGGCACTTTGGGAATCTCAGATTCTCCCTCAACCCGGACGAGTCCTTCGTGATCCCGTTCGACGTCAGCACAGAGCGTGACCGCTTCTAAGGTGCTCGGTAACACGCGCCCCCGAACCGCCAGGACGTGACTGGACTCTCTAAGCGCCGATTCAAACGACCCGGTGATCCCGGCCATAGCGCTGATAAAGAGATTGCCGAAGCTGTGGCCCTTCAAGTCCCGTCCTGATGCAAATCGGTACTGAAAGAGCCGGGTCATCAGCGACTCATCGTCGGCCAGTGCCGCGATACAGTTCCGGAAGTCTCCCGGTGGGAGTATCCCCATATCTCGACGCAGGCGTCCTGAAGACCCGCCATCGTCGGCTACTGTGACGATCGCCGAGACGTTTGATGAGTAGGCTTTAAGCCCTCGCAGAATCGTAGCCTGCCCATGACCACCGCCAATGATCACGATACTCGGTCCCCGGACCCGGTGTCGATACGCATAGAGGAGATCGGGGAGCGCCTGATCGGTCTCAGAAAGGAACGGCTCGACAATGGTGTGGTTAAGCTCCCAGAGCCCAAATCCGAGCATACCCAATCCAATACTCAAGATCAATCCGGCCCGGATGCCGCGCGGCAAGAACTGTAGGGTCAAATAGTAAAAGTACGGTGGGAGGGGATACAAAGATCGCAGCGCCAATGCACCGCCTAAGCTGAGAAATCCGACACCGAGAGCGAGTAACATCAGCCAACGCTTGATGCCTATTCCCGGCTTGAGCCATGTCAGGCGGTCGTGCCAATTGTGCTTATCGGCTTTCTTTACCCTCCGCCTCATCATAGGCATTATACCTAGATTGACAGGTGTGTCAACAAACTACTCTGATCCGAGGTCCGGGGTTTCAGCGGGTTGAGGTCCCACGTAGGAGAACGTAACGTATGCGTATCCTCCTTATTTATTCGGATGAAGCTGTTTGATCTGCATTCAATAGGTTTTCACGAACTTGCAACAACAAGCGACGCAGCAAGACACTCTCTTCCATCGTCATATTGGCGAACGTCTCTTCACTGAGCTGTTCCATCCTGTCTTCGATCTCACCAAAGATCTGCCGACCGGCCTCTGACAGGTAGACCCGAGAGACCCGTTGATCGTCAGGGTCGGGCCGGCGCGTTACCCAGCCTGCTTTTTCCATCCGCTGAATCTGTTTGGTCATCGTCGCCGCCGAGACGTGGAGCCGTGCGGCGAGGTCAGAGTGCGTTTGACCATCCTCCTCACGGAGCGCCTCTAATACCTTGGGTTGACCTCGATAGAGGCCGATTGCCTCAAAAACGCTATGGGCCCGGCGATGATGCAACCGGCAGATTTGGCCCAATAGATGACCTATTGATCGTGGTTCCTCTGTGAACTTCATCTGTCCCCCTCTCGTTTTGTTAAGGTGACTAAATATTAGCCAGCTTAAATGTATTCAACCTCGAATGATTTGTCAATCAAAAAACAGGGTGCGAATGGGATCTGGGTTATTACACTATACTCCTGCAGGAATAAGCATTCCCAAACGTGAAGGACCTATCCAATGGGGGCATGGATAGGTCCCTTTATGGATCTGGTCACAAATAACTCAGGCATTTCTGCGTTTCCATGGTTTCACGGAAAGGTTTCGCGTTTTATGTCCGGATCTACAGGCTTGGAGCTTCAAAGTGTTGAGTGTTGCTTTCACCCGTTTACTGAATGTGCGCAACCACGCGCCCGTTTTTCCACAGCTCTTCCAATCGGTAATAGTCTCGCATCTCGCTGCTAAACAAGTGAACAATGACGCTGTTATAATCGATGAGAACCCAACCCGACTCCGCATCGCCCTCAACGTTGAGGGCCAGGGTTCGCGTATCACCCTGCTTCATTCTCTCCTGAATCGCGTTCATAATCGCTCGAAGTTGCCGTCGGGTGTCGGCCGTGCAGATAACAAAGAAATCGGTGAACGTGGTCACCTCTCTCAAATCGAGGATGATGATATCCTCTCCCTGTCTGTCAACAATGATATCCGTGATCTCGTTTGCTAAATCTAAACTCTCCACCTAACCTCCTTCGAAAATAGACAACGAATTGAGAAATGAGCGAATTAAAACTATGACTCCCTAGCTGAGGCTGGGGTGCCGGGCCGACTCGAATGGGAAACGAATAAACGAATGGGTATCGACGAATCCTTTTCGTGCTCGGATGGTGTGCGAAAGCACCGGTGTCTCCTCTGAATGCGCATAGAATCATAGGGTTTTCCAGAACGCTCCGAACGTTATTCTCTCTAGAGAGCGGCACCGATCTAGGAGGTCGAACGGATCATGCCGTGAAGTAGTTGGATCGCGTGTTCCACGTCGGCCTCGTCGACGGTTTCCGTCGTCGAATGCACGTACCGACACGGGATGCTGACGCACCCACTGGGCACGCCTGCGCGCACTAATTGCATCGCAGCCGCGTCCGTGCTCCCTCTCAGCAGAACTTCCAGTTGATAAGGTAGATCGAGCGCTTCCGCGACCTCGATCATCCGATCCCGGACGTCCGGATGCGCGATCATACCGCTGTCCTTGACCTTGATCGCCGGACCTTTCCCCAGCGCGACGTCCATCGGGAGAGCTTTGGGCGTGTCCCCAGTGGTGGTGACGTCAATCGACACAGCCATATCTGGATCGATACGAAAGGCTGACGTTCGGGCGCCGGAGAGCGTGATCTCCTCCTGGGTGCTGAAGACGAAGAAGACGTCGGTAGCCGGCTGCACGAGGCGCTCCAGCAGCTCGATTAAAATGTAACAGCCGATGCGATCATCCATCGCTTTACTGATCCAGCGGCTGCCCTGCGAGGCCAGGGGGCCGATAAATGTCGCCGTATCGCCTACACGGACGGGGGCGTCCTGCTGATCGGAGGCGCCAACATCAATGTAAAGATGATGCAGTTGGGGCACCTTCGATCCATCCTCGCGCCGCTCCACAGAAAGGGTGCCCAGGGTTCCATTGGCGAAGCGCACCCGGCTGCCAATACTGTTAACCGCCCGGATTCCGCCAACAGACGTAAACCGCACGAAGCCTTTCTCCTCAACGTGCGTGACCATCAGGCCAATCTCATCCATATGCGCAGCCAAGAGGAGCGTTTTGTCATGATTTGCACCTTTTCGGAACGCGACCAGGCTTCCCAAGGCATCGGTGCGTACTTCGTCAGCGCGTCCTTCCAATTCCTCCGCAATGACCGCCCGAATATCATCTTCGTAGCCTGAGGGTCCGGACGTTTGTGTTAATCTCTCCAATCGTTGTCTGTTCAAAATGGCTTACCTCCGCGTTGTTAGCGTTTGAGTGTTCTCCAGATGCTGTGTCCCATATCGATGGAGATCGACCGTGAATCAAAGATTGAGGTTCAACGTCGCCGGTGTCAGAGCCCGGAGGGCTCTATCAATCAGCCGGTGTGTGGACGTGAGGTCGTCAGGATCGATCAGAGAGATAGGACTATGGATGTATCGACATGGCACGGCGAGTGTGAGCGCTGGGACTCCGCGCCGCACCCGGTGAGTCCCCCCCGCCTCTGTTCCACTGATCCCCGGTTGCTTGAGTTGATGAGGAATATCGTGCGTCTCTGCTGTTTGCAGGACGTGGCGCAGGAGCCTCGGCGGGGTGATATAGGATCGATCCATAACCGTAATCGCCGCCCCCTTTCCCAGTTCGGTCGTCGGGCTGGTATCGCTCTCATCCTCCGGTTTCGGTAGATCGTCGGCCAACGTTCCCTCGAGCGAGAAGCTCACGTCCGGGTCGACGGTATAGGCTGCGACCCGTGCGCCCCGCAACCCCACTTCTTCCTGGACGGTGAACGCCCCATAGAGGTCGAAGGGATACCGTTCACTCCGGAGCAGTTGAATCAGAATCGCACATCCAGCCCGGTCGTCGAAGGCTTTGCCGGCCCACATCGCTCCCAGGGGACGGAATTGTGTGGCAAATGTGATCGCCGTGCCCAGGGGCGCGGCAGTTTGTGCCTCCTGTTTATCTTTGGCGCCGATGTCAACTGTGAGGTCTTTGACTTCCTTCGCCCGCTTGAACGTCTGGCTTTCAGCCCGGTGAATAGCCCGCAACCCGATCACGCCGGGTATCGCGTTATCACCCACACGTACGGTCAAACCCGGAAGCAGGCGATCGGGGATACCCCCTATTGTATCAACGCGAAGGGTTCCGTCGCTCTCATAGTCCATCACCATCAGCCCCACCTCGTCCGTGTGCGCCGTTACGAGTACCTTCAGGCCCATTGCGCCGGTACCGGCTTTGTGCACAATCAGATTGCCCATCGCATCGACGCGCATATCGTCCACGTACTCTCGCACCAGCGGCTCGATCGCTCGCCGCACGGCGGTCTCGTGACCGGAGACGCCATCGAGGTTGGACAACATTTCCACTGTCGCTTCCAAAGACATCGATTGATTTTGGTTGCTCATTTGTCCTCCCAGCTTGCGTGGAATGCAGGTGACAGCCGGGTGACCGTGGCAGTCAAAAGGCGTCCGGTGCGTTCAATATCGACCAGGGCAGCGACCTCGATCGGCTGGTGCATATATCTGACGGGAATGGAGATCAGCCCGGTGGGGATTCCCTCGCGTGCAATCTGGACGCCCCATGCGTCGGTGCCACTGGACCCGGGCAGCGGCTCAAGCGCGACCTCAATCTCTTGGGATTCAGCCGCTTTCTGCAGAAGACTCAGGACCGCCGGATGGATGTTAGGTCCGATGCCCAGGGTGGGTCCCTCACCCAGTTCAAATGTCCCCGTACGCTTGTCATTGTACTGCTTGGCAAAGGTCACATCCAATGCAAGGGCCAGGTCGGGGTCAACTCCATAGGCGCTGGTGATTGCGCCCTTGACCCCTAATTCCTCCTGTACAGTCGCGACCGCATAAACATCCCAATCGTGGCGGCGGGTCCTCAACGCTTCCAGGCTCAGCGTCAGGGCTGTAATCGAAGCCCGGTTGTCGAGTGCTTTCGCTGCGACCCTATCGTTGCGCAGCCTCTGTGCTTCCTGGTGGATGGTGACGTGGTCCCCGACGCGCACTTGGGCTCTCACCTCATCTTCAGGCAGTCCCAGGTCGATAAAGATCTCATGCCAGGGTTGTACTCGCCGCCGTTCCGAGGCAGAGAGCACGTGCGGGGGACGGCTGCCGATGATGCCTGGTAAATGGGTCCGTCCATGAACGTCCACTTCAAGTCCGAGCAGCACTCGGCGGTCGGTTCCGCCCAGCCCGTGCGCGCGGACGAATCCGTTTTCAATCCCGGTGACAATCAATCCAATTTCGTCCATATGTGCAGCGATCATCAAGGCGGGGCGCGGTTCAGCGCCGTTGCCCCGTTTAAGCGCGATCAGATTGCCCATCGCGTCGGTGTGGATTTCGTCGGTCAACGGCTGCCAAAGCGTTTTGAGGGTCTGGCTGGTTATCGTTTCTCGACCCGGTGGGCCAGGTCGTTCGCTCAACGTCTTTATGAGTTCCCAGGTATCCAAGGGCTCATCTCTCCTTAGGAAAGTTTGTCAATTATGGATCGGGTCATGAATCACGAAAGCGTTTGCATCCTTTACATCATCAAGAGGAGGGCAGCGCTTTCGGCATTACGGTGCCATCGTGGCTGTCGCCGTCACCGTCGCGGTTGCGGTAAGCGTCGGGGTGACCGTCTCGGTGGCACCCGATGGAGTCTCTGTTGCCGTGGGTGTGAATGTAGCCGAGGGCTCGGGCGTCGCTGTATAGGTAGGAGTCAAAGGCGGGGTCGGAGTATCGGTGGGCGTCGCAGAAGGTTCGGGCGTTGCCGTCTCGGTTGGTGTGTGCGTTGGGGTGGGGGTCAAGGTCACCGTCGGGGTGTCGGTTGGTGTCGGCGTCGGCGTACGGGTCGGTGGGAACCACTGCGTTGGCGTGGGGGGCAGGGTTTTCTCGGGCGTACCCGTTCCAGGGCCCACGATGTAAGGGGTTGGGGATGGAGTCTCGGCGACCTCCGGCGTTTCCGTTGTTGTGGGCGTGACCGTGGGTGTGACCGGAGTGCGAATGGCAAGCGCCACGAAACCCAGGCAATAGCAGGGAATCGTGGCGATAATGATCGCAATCAGCACGGTGTAAATGGGTTTTTCCGTGCGCAGCCGTCCAATCAAGCCCAAGTCATTCATTTACGGGTGCCCAACCTCTGTGAGCCAACGGGAAAAATCATAGCATCGATCCATGGTATGTCAACGTCAGCCTTGAGGACTATCATATGAAAACCCGGTGCAAAGCACTTGGATCCCAATGAATCCAGCAGGCGCCTGCGTTCCTCCAGGT